>NZ_JAEHBX010000077.1:0-19418 GCF_016483395.1 Bacillus cereus group sp. N21 | reverse complement strand
CTACCCATACTTGGGTTATAATAAGTAACGTCTTTTAGCTCACTTGCTCCGTCTGGTTGGAAATATCCACGGGCATGCTTGGTCCCTGGGATAACGCTTGAATTACCAGGTAGGAATGTATTCGACAATTCAAGTGGTTCAACAATCCGATTTTCAATCTCTTCCGCATAGCTGTTTCCGGTTACTTTTTCAATAAGGATACCCAGTAATACGTATCCTGTATTTGAATAAGACCAGCCCTTTCCTGGGGCAAAGTCTGGGGGCAGAGAAATCCCCATCTTTACTAATTCTTCAGCCGTATACGATTTTTTTGTATCCTTAAGATCAAAGTCTTTTGACCTTGAGTATTCAGCAATACCACTTGTATGGTTCAATATCTGCCGGATAGTAATCTGTTTATCATCATATCCGTTTCCTTGAATGACACCAGGCAACCATTTTTCGATGGAGTCGTCTAGATTCAAGCGGTTCTCTCCAGCTAATTGAAGTACAACCGTTGCGGTGAACGTCTTCGTCACGCTGCCAATGCGAAAGCGAAAATCTGTTTTCATTGGTTTCTTGGTTCTCAGATCCGCTATCCCAGCGGCATAACTCCACGTTTTTCCACCCTCGGAAGTTTTAGCAAGTATCCCCGGGAATCCAAGTTGCAATGTATCCCGCATTGCTTGCTTGACGGAATTACGATCTCGCTCAGTGCTTGTGTGTGACGAACTAGATACATTTTGAGTGGGCTCTGCTTTTACAATTGAGGTTGGTGTTGTGTATAACAGGGAACTTCCAGCTATTAAAAGAGCCAGACTTGCAAATGTAATTTGACTACGTGTTTTCATAAGGAATTTCTCTCCTCTATTCATATTGTATAGGTGGTTGCTTGCTGTTTCATACTAACCACACAGCTATCATCTCCACCAATGACAAAAGGTCAACATTGAATTCGTAATCATCTTCATAATTATTATTTTTACAAACGCCATTCTGTCCTAACAAACGGTAAATCCCTCTTTTTTCACATGTATGTTAACCTCAGAAATTACTTCTTTTCCTTGAAACACTCTTGTTAACTGGTTTGTTTTTCATATATAAGTCATATCTGTTCCGCCTTTCATGCTTCTTTATATTTTGATCATACACAATGAAAATCTCTTTTTCCTTATCTATTCCTTACAAATCCCTTACGTTCAAAATAGCTTCTATAATAGGGTAGAAGGAGTATCTGTGCCTGAAAGTTCAAAGTATTTTCCAATAAATATATGAATCAAAAAGAAAGATGTAGGAGGAGAAATCGAAATAAAAAAAGTTAAAATGAAATTATCTCCGAGTAATTAATTTAAATGTGTTTACTTCACAAATGGGTTCTATTTTTTGAATGAAACTTAGATTTTTTAAACGACTTTATTGTTATATTTTTTATTGTAGTGAAGTATCTTAAATCAAAATTAAATAACTATATTTTTAACCCCGTCCTAATGGGGTTAGTACAGTCATGTGGATACAACTTAGTTAAGTCCTTACAATGGATTTCAAGGAGGAAGTGTCCGTATGACAAACAAGAAGTTTAATGAAGAGTTTAAAAAAATGGTGGTTGAATTATACCGTTCGGGACAACCTGTAAAAGAATTAAGCAGCGAGTATGGCGTATCAGAAGTAACAGTTTATAAATGGATTAAAACATATTCTCCTATCACATCAGTTGATGAGGACGAAATGACACTAGAAGATCTAAAACGAATGAAAAAAGAAATGCTTCGTCTAAAAGAAGAGAATGAAATTTAAAAAAAGCCTTCTTTCAGTAAGAAAGGGTGTCCCTACGACAACGCTTGTATCGAGTCATTTCATGCCAATTTAAAGAAAGAAGAAGTATATCGTACAGAATATGTCACATTTGAACAAGCAAACTTAGCACTATTTCAATACATCGAGGGATGGTATAACCGCAAGAGAATTCATAGTAGCATTGGTTATAAAACTCCTCAAGCAATAGAGGATCTAGCTAAAAAAGCAGCTTAGATTTAACTTTTTTGTGTCCAAAATATTGACTCAAATCCAACAAAAAAACAACTTGTTTGTAAAGGAAGTTAAAAATCCAAAAACCATATAAAGATGGTTTTTGGATTTTAGTTAAAGAGTATATTTTACAATGTGCTTCTTTTAGCCATATTTATGAATGGTTCATAGGTTGTATTTTCATCCAGTGGAAGTCCTGATTCGTATTTATTTCCTTCTTCTAAATAACCATAGGTTACAATACCAAAGCCTTTAGAATTCTTTTCAAGAAAATAAATAAGTACTTTTGGTGCTTTACGGTTGGACCAATTAATAGAATCGTATATTTTTTCCACTAGATAGCTATTAATTATGTTAATTGCGCTTGCTCCGCCTGTACTCCAACCAATATCATCATAAATGTGCAATAAACTGTTTTTTGATCAACATATAATTCAAAATGATTATATCCCTTATTGCTGAAGTTCTCTGAAATTAAATGAAATCTGCTTTCTGCAATGGTTGAGAATAAAAATACCTCACGAGTATCACTGGAAGTAATAACAATAGTTTGGTCATTTTTAGCGATTTTTCCGATCACCCTTTTTCAATACTAAATTATATTTATACCCTAGCTGTCCTAGATAACTCCATGTCAATACCATATGTAAACTGTAACTCTTTGCAAACATCCTTAATTAGGATGTTCACATCATACTTTTCATTAAATTCAAGAACCGCATTTTCTACTTCCTCATACGTATATTTGTATTCACCAGTAATGACACTTTTTAAATCAAAGCATTCATTAATACAAAGCTGAACGAGAAGCTGATCATACATAGCGGACACATCTTCTTTTTTCCATAATAACTCTTTCACATATAACCGGTCGAACGTTATACTTTCTCGATTACATTCTGTTAACGCACGAGTCATGTCATGTAATTCTCGATATAGTTCAGAAATATTTGTATTGAGACGAATCAATTTGTCTACGCCATTTTCATACAGCATTTCATCCACCCCCGTATATGCTCTTTTTCTTATTATAGCAAGAAAATTCTAAAAAAGAGATTTTTTCTTCTGAAATATTAGGAAACTTATTTAGATTGTTTTACAATGAAACCAGTAAGATAGAAAGGGGTACAAAAGTGAATCAAAAAATATATTACACCGATGCCTACCAGCAATCATTTACAGCTCAAATTATAAAACAGGACTATGATAGCGAAAAAAAGCTATATGTTACTTTAACAGAAACAGCATTTTATCCAACTGGCGGTGGGCAACCACATGACACCGGAATACTAAATGAAGCTGCTGTCACCAACGTTGAGGAAATTGACGGCGAAATCCGTCATTTCATTTCAAGTGAACTACATACAAAAGAAGTAACAGGTAAAATTAATTGGCAGCGGCGTTTTGATCACATGCAACAACATACCGCTCAGCACATTCTATCTGCTGCCTTTTGGGATCATTTTGATATCCCTACAATTGGTTTTTACCTCGGAAAAGAAACGATAACAATTGATTTAGACACGCCTGAACTTTCAATAGAAACAGCTAATAGCGCACTCCAAATTGCAAATCAGGTCGTCTTTGAAAACCATCCTATCCATATCAGATGGATGAACTTAGAGGAAGCAAAACAGTTACCGCTCCGAAAAGAACCAACACTTACAGATAATATTCGCGTTGTAATCATTGAAAACTACGATTACAACGGTTGCGGTGGCACACATCCAAAATATACAGGTGAAGTAGGACCGATTCATATAATCGGTTGGGAGCGAAATAAAGGCGGCATCCGCTTAACCTTTGTTGCGGGATGGCGTGTACTCAAGTTAATGGAACGCTATCAACACATTATTAAAGACGTTTCCAAACAGTTAAATAGTAGTGAAAATGATATTCCAAATAAAGTAACCCTGCTTCTTACCTCTCAGAAGGAAAGCGAAAAAGAACTACAAACAATGAATGAAAAATTACTATTCGTAGAAGCAAATGAATTGCTGCAACAATCCAAAGACGTACATGCTGGGACACTCATTTCTAAAGTCTTTAAAAATCAGTCCATGCAGGAAATTGCGAAATTATCCGCTATCATTACCGAAAAAAATGAACACTCGATTACATACTTTGTTACCGAAAATGAAGAAAAACTACAATGTGTTCTTGCATGCGGAAAGGCAGTAACAGCAAATATGAACACCATTTTGAAAAGCGCTCTTCCTGCTATTGAGGGAAAAGGCGGTGGTAATCCCAAAAGTGCTCGTGGTGGCGGAAAAGCAGTTATTACAGGAGAAGAATTTTTAGCTCTGCTTGTTCATTCACTAAAAGAAACAATTTAGTTTACCCATAAAAGGATAGCTATTTGCTATCCTTTTATTCTCTACTTACAAGCCAATATTTTGTTTCAACCCTTGATAAGTTCCTGCATAACGTATTGCAACCTTTTTAACTACAGGTGAAATACTAAAAAATAGTCACGTTAGAAAAGGACAAACCTTATCTTCCTCTCATGAGCCACTTTCTCTACAAACTATTATTACTGAACATCACCGCTGCAGCGAAGACATGCGAGCTTTTTTCAAAGAAGTAATCGGTGCAAAATTTCGCTTTACAGTAGCACTACAAAATTTCTTCAGAGAAAATATCGGCAAGATATACAAGGATGCTGTGACATTTTGGTATGAAGAACAAGAAAGAAAAAAAGACCCTTCATATAAAACAAACATCGGTTCTCAATTTGAATACAATCGCTTTACACGTGCCTTTTTACAAGATCCATATAACAAAGGAAAAACAAAAGCCGATGCTATCTCTGCTTGGAATGAAAGAAAATTAAAGTCTGGAAGTAATGTCTATAAACCGAAAAAAGTAGAGAACTAGATTTTTTCTAGTCCTCTACTTTTTCAAATAATAGAGCAATCCCAATTCCCCCGCCAATACCTAGCGTTGCAATGACATACTTTGCTTCCCCTCTTTGCACTTGGTAAAATAACCGAGTAACAAGCATAGCTCCTGATGCACCGTAAGGATGACCGAGTGCAATTGCTCCACCGTTCACATTTAATTTTTCATAGGGAATTTGTAATTCTTGTGCACAGGCTACAACCTTAGCAGCAAAAGCTTCATTCATTTCAATATAATCAACATCATCCACTGATAGTTTCTGATCTTGTAATAACTTTTGCACAACAAATATAGGCCCACTCCCTGGTAAATGCGGATTCATACCAATAACAGCGCTATGAACAAAGCGAAGAATTGGTTTGTACCCAAGTTCACGATCCTTTTTCTCTTCCATTACAAGTACAGCACAAGCTCCATCATTTACACCACAAGAATTCCCTGCTGTCACTGTTCCCCCTTGTAAAAAAGCCGGCCTTGTTCTCTTTATAATCCGTTCATAATTCATTCCATATTTTATCGTTTCATCTTCCACTATATTTGAAGAAAGCGGAATCATTTCTTCTTGTAAATATCCTTTTTCAAGTGCTTCCAATGTTCTTTTATAACTGAAACAAGCATATTCATCCTGCCTATCCCTTGTAATTTTGTAGTGCTCTGCTACATGTTCAGCTGCTATTCCCATATCTGGATCTCCAATAAAATCAGGCGAAAAACGAGCTCTCTTCTCAAAAGGGGATGTACTTGTACTTTCAACACCACCGGCAATATAGTACTTCCCTGCTTCTCCTTGAATAAAGTGACAAGCCATCCGAATTGCCTCTAACCCAGCACCACACTGGCGATCGATTGTTACACCTGGTACTGCAAACGGAAGTCCAGCTTCAAGTGCCGATAGTCTTGCAACATTTCCACCTGGCCCAACAACGTTTTCTAATATTACATCGTCTATTTCATGCTCTATTCCTTTACTTAAATGTGCGAGCAAAGGAGCTGCCAGTTGCTGAACCTCATATCCTTTCAACACTCCATTTTTCTTACCAATCGGCGTTCTCTTTGCCTCTACAATAACAGCCCTATTCATAAACTTTGTCCTGATTCTCAATTAGATTTCTTACTATTTCACGGGCAATTTTCCCGCTACTTGTATGTGGAATTTCATCAACAAAATACCACTCTTTCGGAATTTTAAATGAGGATAGTCTTTGTAAACAAAAACTTTTTAATTCTTGTCTCGTAACTCTTCCTTTTACCATAGCAACAGGTTTTTCGCCCCAATACTCATCTTTTATACCAATAACTACAATCTCTTCAACATGAGGATGAGCAGATAATACACTTTCTATCTCCTCTGAAAAAATATTTATACCTCCAAACAAAATCATATTTTTCTCTCTACCCACAATATATAAAAATCCCTCTTTATCCACATAACCTATATCATGTACAGTCATCCAACCATCTTCTGTAACTTGACAAACAAGATCTCCATTCAATACATATCCCATAAAAAACTGATCACTTTTCACATAAACAATTCCAATTTCACCCTTCTTTAATTCCTTTCCTTTTTCGTTACATATCCGAACTTGTACGTTATGACATGGCTTTCCAACTGAAGATGCTTTCCTTTCACTTTCTATATCTGTTAGTGCTGTGACAAAACTTAATTCCGAAGCACCATAAAATTCATATCTTTTTGCATATGGAAATACAGTTTTTATTTTCTGTTTTGCTTTAGCCTCCCATTTTGCTCCTGAAGAAATAATTTTTATTTCTTGTTCTATAACGCTTTCTTCTTTATATAATGCCTCTAGCATAGTTGGAACGGTATACATCACTGAAATCTTCTCTTGTTTCAATATAGATAAAACATAATTTGGGATGAACTTTTCTACAAGATATACTGTTTGTCCTAAATATAACGCACTTATTGCCCCGTATAAAAAAAGAGAATGAACCAATGTACCAGCAAGTAAAACAATATCATTATTTTTCATATGGAAATCATGTAAATTGCAATCAAAACTATGAACCCAAGACTCCTGCGCTCTAAGAAATGCCTTCGCTTTCCCCGTTGATCCCGATGTAAATCCCATATAGAACGAGTATTTTTTTACGCTTTCTGCAGAATGGTATATATGTAACTGGTCACCTATCATTTGATTCCATTCATGAATAGAGAATACCTTTCCTTCTATTAGTGGTATCTCAGCCAACTTGTATTGTTCATTAATTACGATAGATGGATTAGCAAGCTTCAACCTTTCCTTAAGCTCATTATGTTTCCACTTTAAATCAAGCGGAACACAAACCCACCCTGCCATTGCAGCACCTGCAAAGACCTGTAAAAATTCAATGCGATTCTCTAGTAAAATCGCAACCGTTTTATTTGCTGTTTTTTCTTTATTAAGCCAATTTGCAACTTGGCAAACCGATTCGTACCATTCTTTATATGTTAGTAGTCTATCCTTTTCCTTTATCGCTATTTTATCAGGATGTATCTGCGTATGTTTTCTATAAGACGATGTAATTCCCACTACTATTCATCCTCTCCTTTCAGATAACAAAAAGAAACACGCTAATACGTGTTTCTTACATTTTATAAAGTCTCTTACGCTCTTTAACTAGCATTTGAGATTTTATCTTTCTTTAAAGCTGGCGTAATCACATGTTTCAATGAACG
Organism: Bacillus cereus group sp. N21; assembly: GCF_016483395.1. NCBI lineage: Bacteria > Bacillati > Bacillota > Bacilli > Caryophanales > Bacillaceae > Bacillus > Bacillus cereus group sp. N21. The sequence continues at coordinate 11,830 of NZ_JAEHBX010000077.1, read as the reverse complement.
ATGTAATCTAGGTACAAGAACTGCTGCTATCACAGCTTTAGCGAAATCACCTGGTAAAAATACAACACTCACTTTAATCGCATGCCATATAGAGATGTCCATTATAAATGATTGAACAGTCACGCCAAATATATAAACAACTAGAATTCCACCAATTATATTAATTAAAAATACTTTTATAACCGATACATGACGTAAGCGTTCTACAAGGTACCCAATTACGAATGCTCCAACAACGTATCCGATTAAATAACCTGTACTCGGACTAACAAAGACACCTGGACCACCACGTCCACCAGCTAACAATGGTGCCCCTACTCCAACAACAAACAAAAAAACCATTTGACTTAATGCCCCAAGACGAGATCCAAGTAATCCTCCCGCAAGCATCACACCAAGAGATTGCAATGTAATAGGAACAGGTGTAACAGAAAGCGCAATTGGTGGTATCAGTCCTAACACACCCATAATCGCACTAAATAAAGCAACAAAAACTAAACTCTTTGTATTCATGTGTTTATTTCTCCTATTTGTAAACTACAAATTATGATAAGATAACATATCATTGGTGTTATCTTACCTTTTCTCTTGTATTATTGTCAACGATTTTATAATTTTAGTTAACAATCAAAGCCACTATAAACAGGATTCATGTATAAGAAGAGGCGACTCCCATCAGCAGGAGTCGCCTCTTCTTATACATTATTTTTCGCTACTTTTATGCAAATTCTCTAGTTCTTTTCGTAACGCTTGTTTCAAAAATTTCCCGACCGATGTTTTAGGAATTTCTTCCATAAATACAATATCATCCGGTAACCACCACTTTGCAAACTGCGGTCGTAAAAATTCATATAATTCTTCTTTCGTTACAGATCTATTTGGTTTTTGTACAACGCAGGCAACAGGTCTCTCCTGCCACTCAGGATGAGGAACCGCGACAACAGCAGCTTCGAACACAGCCTCATGCGCCATTAAAGCATTTTCTAAATCTACCGATGAAATCCATTCGCCCCCACTTTTAATCACATCTTTTGTGCGGTCAACAATTTTAACGCAACCTTCCTCATCAACTGTAACCACATCACCTGTATATAACCAACCATCACGGAATCCTTCTACCGTTCGTTCATCGTTATAATAACTTGCAGCTATCCATGGTGCTCGTAAACATAGTTCCCCGATCTCAATTCCGTCCCACTTCACTTCTCCATTCACTCCGACCACTTTCATCTCGACGCCTGGCACAAGATATCCTTGTTTTGATCGAATTTCAAGTTGGTCTTCATAGGATAAATTAGTCTCATAGCTTTTTAATCGTGCAAGTGTCACAAGCGGACTTGTTTCCGTCATACCGTATGCATGTATAAACGGAACATTATACTTTTGTTCAAATGCAGCTATCACGCTTTTCGGTGCAGCAGCACCCCCGCATAAAATCCGCTTCATACTTGATAAATCATAGCTATTATTTTCTAATTCTTGTAAAACACCAAGCCAAATCGTTGGTACACCAGCAGCCAACGTCACTTTTTCATCCTGGATCATTTCAAGTAATATTTTCGGTGTAAACATCGGACCAGGTAAAACTTGTTTTGATCCAAACCACGTTGCTGCAAAAGGCAATCCCCAAGCATTTACATGAAACATTGGAACAATTGCCATTGCTGCATCACTTTCAGATAATGCCGCTGTATCCGCAAGTCCTAAAGCCATACAATGCAGTACTGTACTACGATGCGTATATACAACACCTTTCGGATTACCTGTTGTCGCTGACGTATAACACATACCAGCTGGCGTGTTTTCATCCATATCTTTTAAGAATTGGAAATCAGGATTCCCTTCCATAAGAAGTTGTTCATAGTGATAGACAGGCTCTAGAGAAGTTTCTGGAAGTTCTTTTTTATCAGTCATAATGATGTATGCTTGTACAGTCGATAGTTCATCCTGAATTTTTTCAACAAGGGGTACAAGATCTTCATCAACGAGTAAAATGCGGTCCTCTGCATGTCCAATAATATAGGAAATATGCTGTGCAGATAAACGAATATTAATCGTATGCAATACAGAGCCAATGCTTGGGATTGCGAAATATGCTTCCACATGACGATGATGATTCCAAGCTAAAGTTCCAACTCGTTCTCCCTCTTTTATCCCTAATTTCTTCAATGCGCTAGAGAGTCTTCTTGTTCGCTCTCCTAATTGCTTATACGTTAAAGTTGTAATGGTATCATGTGTACGCGAAACGATTTCTTTCTTCGGAAACAGCTTTTCTGCCCTTTCTATCATAGAACTAATTGTTAATTGTACATTCATCATCATATTTATCCCAACCTCCCATTAAAACGCTTTCATTTTTAGATATTATACCAAACTTCCACAAACTTCCACAAACAAAACTGTAACTTTTCTGTATTTTCTGAATTATTTCCGCAGAAATAATATCTTAATTAACTTATAAGTAATATTCAATATCATATACCCTATGCTTATCATTAGTAGAAATGGGATCAATTCCTATCAATAATGTAGCCATAAAATTAAAACTATTCTTTAAATAAACAAAGGAGAATGACCCTATCTGGTTACTCTCCTCTAATTATTTCACTATACATATCACTTGTAACAAAATATCTCTTTGTATCACGATACATTCCCTTTACAAATAAGTCATTTTTAATTGTTTGGGCATATTTCATCCCTAATCGTTTCATCAATTTTTCAGATGATTCATTTCCTATGTGACAGCCTGCTTCAATACGTTTAAGGTGTAATTCTTTAAACCCATATTCTAAAAATGCTCGTGCAGCCTCTGTTGCCAATCCTCTTCCCCAATATTTTCGTGATAATGCATAAACAAGTTCTGCTTTATGCTCTCTTTTATCATACGTAATAAATCCACATGTCCCTATAAGCTTCTTCTCATCTTTGAATTCCATGCCAAAAGCAGATAATTCTCCTTGCGCATATTGATTCATAATTGAATTCACAAACATTTTCGTGTCACTTAATGTTTTATGCGGTTCCCATACAATATACGTTGTCATTTCTTTATCTGAAGCATATTCATATATATCTAGAATATCGCTTATATTGATTTTCCTTAATATAAGACGATTCGTATACAATGTTGGATATTTTTCTCTTCCATTTATCATAATGGTTTCTGCTTAAACTTTTGATAATTTCGCACTTTCAATAGAAGTACACTTCCGCAATCTGTACAAATATAGGCATCTACTGGAGAAGATGTAAACATCGTCTCTTTTTTTCTTATTTGCGCATATCCAACAAACTCACCTTCCCCAATATCATTAGAGCCACAATAAGAGCATGTATGTACCTCTTTCTTTCGCATGAGAGCACCACCTTTAATCTGTTTCTACTCCCTTCGACAGTAATCTGTCATTTTCCTTCCACAAAAAAATCTCCACTTCTCCTAAATTTTGAAAGAAAAAGTAGCATTAGAATCGTCTTCATATATTGTAAATACTGATTACATTCTTTTAGAGGAAAGGCTGTCATACTTTATTAATTCAAAAGTACATGAACATAAAGAACGTAAGTAAAAAGAGCCTATTAAAGGCTCTTTTTACTTACCATCCTGCTTTTCTAATACATATAAATCCTCTTCTATGTTCGACAACTTATCTGTAATTAGTTTTCTCGCATCCCCAATTGCTTGGTTATATGCATATGGACCAAGTAATTTTATCATTTCTTCTATTAAACGCTCTGCTTGAAAACGCCCAATATTATCTAGGTCTTCTTCTTCAAAAAACTGCTGAATTTTCTCTACAAGCTCATCTTTCTTTTCATTTGGTATTTTTACATTCATCATGAATCCTCTTCTCCTCTATATTTGAGATAATGTTTTCCTTAACTCTACCATAGAAAAACGTGTTCCTGGACAAGTTTTTGTAACACCTTCTAATTCACGATGGCCAAGCACATGCTCCTCGCCTATAGAAAATTGCTCCATAAAGTTTCTACATAACAAATGTAAAGACTCTATTTGCGCTAAAGTCGGATCGTACTTATCAAAATTTCCTGTCATACAAATCCCTATTGTGTATTTATTATATCCTTTTGCATGAGCTCCTATATGTAACCCTCTACCTTCAAACACAGTTCCATCTGCTTCAATAAAATAATTATATCCAATGCCACTCCAGCCTCTTACCTTTTGATGGAATTCATGTGTTTTATACACATCCCATCCATCTTCAGCTGTGTGATGAATGATAAGCTTTGTTACATTTTGTAAAGGCTGCAATTCATCTTGAAACTTCAGTTTTGCTTGTTTAATTTTCATTCAGAACCCTCCTTTTACAACTCAATCATAATCATCGTTTTATCATCCGGGTGAATCCGCTTTTGTTCTTCTAATTCTTCTATTATAGAAACATATTCTTCTATACTATGCTCTCTTACATATTGCACTGTCTGCTCAAGTGACCAGTCTGGGTGAAATAATCCATCCGAACAAATAAATATTCCTTTCACTTCAGCAAGTGGTAATTTTCCTTGTTGGACCCAAGTAATTGCTTCTGGCATCCCATTCGCTACTGAATACCCATTTGGCATATTAGCAAGATAACGATTATATTTTAATTGCTGCCTAATGTCATTAAATGTATGTTCTTCTGGTACAGGAATTCCCTTTCTTCTATCTTCTTCACGTTTTCTTTTCGCTCGCGTGCTAATTCCTTTTACTGTATCTTTTGTTAGCACCTTCGTGGTTCCATCATATAGTGTAGCAACAATCATACAATCACCAAGCTGTGCATATTGAATACTTCTATCTTTTATATGAACTACAGCAATACATGTACACCATAAATGCTCTTTCTTTGTTGTATCAATCTTATACTCTATCATCTTTTCTTGTAGTACTTCGTTTGCGTTTGCAATTCCCTCTTGTAAACTTATTACTTCTTTTAGTGATGTAAAATGATTTGCAAATAAATTAGATGCAAGATATGCACCATTATGTCCTTTCTCATCTTGAAATGGTATAAGCGGCGTTGCCCCATCACACACTCCATAAATCATCATATTTGCATTACAAAAAAACGCATCCTCACACTCTTGCTTCAAAGGACTTTTCTGTTGATATCTTTTTATCTCCATCTCTTTACACCCCTTCAAATACGATTGTGAACTACTCGGAATTTTTTGATTAATCTAATTTCGCAAAATAAACTGTTTTCCCCTAAAACTTTCAATTTCATATATAATCTTGAAATAATATGATTTTTTAGTGAAGGACGGGAAAAAGATGGTCAGATTTCTTGGAGTTATCATTGGTTCTATCATTATTGCAGTTGCCTTTAATCTTTTCCTTATCCCCCACAAGATTTTGAGTAGTGGAATTGGTGGAATTGCTATTATCTTAGGAGTTGTAACCCCTGTAAACACAGGAGTTATTAACTTTGCATTAAACTTACCTATTCTTATTTTAGGGTACATAGGTCTTGGAAAAAAAGTAATTTTTAATACAGTTGTCTCTGTTGTAGTATTATCTGCAGCATTATACTGGATTCCAGTACAAATCGTCGCAAAAGATCCCCTTCTTTCTTCCATATTTGGCGGCGTAATTGCAGGGGCAGGAATTGGCCTTGTCTTTAATTGTCATGGTTCCACAGGTGGATTTGATATTATCGGTATGCTACTATCCCGCAAAAAAGATATTAAACTTGGTGGGCTCCTCATTATTTTAAATACAGTTGTTGTTGTCATTGCTGGATTTTTCTTTGATTGGGATGTAGCATTAACGAGTTTACTTTCAATCTATGTAACAGGTAAAGTAATTGATGCTATTCATACGAAACATCGTAAAGTTACACTTATGATTGTAACAAATCAAGCTGAAGAAATGAAAAAGAAACTCCTTTCAACTGTTGTGCGAGGAATTACACTTCTTGATGGTGAAGGTGCGTATTCAAGTGAGAAAAAACGTGTACTTATGACTGTTGTTTCACGTGAGGAGCTTACTGGTATGAAACTAGCCATTTCTGAAATTGATCCACAAGCATTCGTTAATATTACGGAGACTGTTGAAGTATTAGGGTTATTTAGGAGAGGTTAAAAAACTAGGTGAAGTTCCATCTAGTTTTTTTATTTATTCTCCATAAATTCTAGTCTATTCCGAAATGGATCTGAAACATAAAATCTAATTATATCTGGACGAGCATAATCATCTATGACTTGAATCCCTTGCCCGATTAGTTTTTCCTTAAATTCATCGATCCCCTGAACATAAAAAGCTGGATGCGCTTTTTTAGCCGGAGAAAAAGTTTGTTCAACTCCTATATGAATTTCTTGATTTCCACAACGAAACCAACAACCGCCACGTTTTCTTAATTCTTCTGGTTTCGGAATCTCTTCTAAACCTATTTTATTTCCATAAAAGTCTCTTGCCTCTTCTTCACACCCTACTGGTGCTGCTACTTGTACATGGTCAATCCCTTGAATATAACCTGCCATATCTCTCTCCTCCTTTATATTTTTATTTTATAGTATACTGCTTTAAAAATAACTTATATAAGTTTTATAAAACTCCATAAGATTTACTTAACAGCCACAGGCATATCATTTGTTCTATAATGAAGAAGGTGCTTTAATAACAACTTAATTAAAAAGAATAAAAACACATATTATTCTGTAAATTTGTTTTTTATAGAAATATATAATGTTTTTCATATATTATATTTATAATAGGTTATTGAATCTGTTTTAGATGCTAGTTGCACGGAGGAAAAATTATGAGTCGAAAAAAGTTCTCATCTATTCAAAAAAGTCGTCATTCGGCTATACCCCGCCGTTTGCGAAATCATATTCAAAATTGTACTTTAACAGAAATGTACGCATCTCTTTTTGAACATAATCCTGATGGTATTATTTCATTGAACTTACAAGGAATCATATTACATATTAATCCCTCTGCGGAAAAAATATTGGGATATACTTCAGAGGAATTAGAAAGAAAAACAATTACCTCTATTATAGAAGCACATATTTCTGATCAAGTACTGCAATTTATAAAAAATACTACAGCTGATAATCAAGAAGAATACATACTTTCTATCCACCATAAAGATGGATATCAAATAGATGTAGTTACAAAATTAGTCCCTATTTTTATTAAAAATCATCTCTCAGGTGTATATGCAATTATGAAGCCACTCGAGAAATCTGAAAGAATCGAAAAAATGTTAAAAGAGAGCGAAAAACGATTGCGCACATTGATGGACTCAATGCCTGCCTTTGTCATCTTTAAAGATCATGAAGGGCGCTGGCTTGAAGCAAATGATTACGCACTTTCTTGCTTTGATTTTCATGATGTTCCTTATCACGGAAAAAAAGATAGTGAACTCGTTCAATATAATGAAGCGTACCGCGAAGCATTTTTACATTGTGAACAAATTGATGAACTCGCATGGCAACAAAAGAAAATTATTCATGGCGAAGAATTTATTATTCATAAAAGTACGTCCAACCTTATCTTGGATCTTTCAAAAGTTCCACTCTTCCATCCTGATGGCTCACGAAAAGGCCTTATTGTTATGGGCAGGGATGTTACTGAATTAAAGAAAACAGAAAAATTACTACGAAAATCTGAAAAATTAGCAGTAGTCGGACAACTAACAGCAGGAATCGCTCATGAAATCCGCAACCCGTTAACGGCCTTAAAGGGATTCTTAACATTATTGCAACCCGATATTAGCGAACAAAACAAATGGTATATAGATGTTATGCTAAGCGAAATTTCACAAATGGAATCCATTACAAGTCAATTTATGGCAATGTCTAAGCCACAAGTGTTATCTATTCATTCTCACCAAATCCAATCATTAATTGAAGAAGTAGTAACCTTTATTTTACCTACCGCCATCATGCATAGTACACATATTATTATGGATCATCTTTCGACTATGCCAGAAATTCAATGTGATGGTAATCAACTAAAGCAAGTCTTTATTAATGTACTTAAAAATGCGATTGAAGCCATGCCTCGCGGAGGAAATATTTTCATCCAAACAAAGCAAGTAGATGAGAATTTCATTTTAATCCGTATTATAGATGAGGGGTGTGGCATTCCAGAAGATCGTATTTCTCGTTTAGGAGAACCTTTTTATAGTTTGAAAGAAAAAGGAACTGGATTAGGCTTAATGATGTGCTACAAAATAATCGAAGAACATTACGGTAAACTTCAAATCTCAAGTGAGTTAAATAAAGGAACAACTGTAGATATTCGATTACCCATCTCACCGCTGCCAAATAATAACGAAATGGAAAAAGAGTAAATAGATCTTTCTATTTACTCTTTTTATAGTAATTTACTAATATTTTATTCTATCGCTTGCTCCAGTATTGTTTCCATCTCATCAAATTCGTGATGTACAGCTTTTTCAAATTCGTTTGTTAGCAAGCTGACTATTATCATAGCTAGTAAACTTGACGAAAATCCTGGTACCATTTCATACTTCATTTCTTTTAGACTTGGAATTTATACCCAAGCAATGACTGCCACAGCACCAACGATCTAATGTTTCGCGCTATTTCTCTCACTTTTCACCTACTACTGGAAATAATTTCGATAACGGAATAACTCTACCTGTTTCATCTTTAAATACAATGTGATCCCTTGTTAAATGCCGTGGACTTTTCACCCCTGCCGCTGCTGATAACGCAAACAAACTATATCTCATGCTCACAATATAATTCATCACGCGCCACTTTTTTTCATTGTGGTCTAATGCTTTTTGATAATGTGGATTCGTTGTCGCAACCCCCGAAGGACATTGTCCGGAATGACACTGAAGTGCCATAATACACCCACTTGCCATCATAAATCCGCGTGCAGAATTTACTGCATCAGCACCAATTGCTAAGGCTATTGCTACTTTATCGGGTGTTACTAATTTTCCCGATGCAAAAACTTTCAACTTATCTCGAACATCAAAACGACAGGCTGTATCAACAAACGTAATGAGTGCTGGTATAAGTGGTATCCCCATACTATCTGCCATCGATTTATAAGTGGCACCAGAACCTCCTTCCGAGCCATCAATTGTAATAAAATCTGGATAAATATTTAATTCCTTCATCGTTTGTAATAACTCTTCTAGCGGTTTTTGTTGCCCGATAACTATTTTCATTCCAACTGGTTTACCACCTTTTTCTTGCAAATCATGAATAAAACGTAAGGCGTCTTTAGCATGATGTAAAAACGCAAAACGATTTGGCGAATTTATCGTTTCCCCTTCTTTTACTTTTCGAACAGCAGCTATTTTCCGATTCACTTTTTGTCCCTCTAAATGTCCACCCCGTATTTTTGCACCTTGCCCAAATTTCAGTTCGAATGCTTTAATATTCGGCTCTTTAGCTTTAACTACGAACTCATCCATTGAAAAATTCCCATCTTCATCACGATATCCAAATAAACCTGGACCAATTTGAGCAATAATATTTGCACCTGTTTGTATATGCTCTGGAATTACACCACCCTCACCTGTATTAATCCATGACCCTCCTGCCATTTTTGATCCATATCCTGTAGATAAAATATAATTTTCACCAATTGCACCATAAGAAGTAGCAGATGCCCCTAACATTCCATATATTTTCCATGGAAATTTACGATTCTCTCCAACTACAATTGCATCATCTTCCTCATATAGCCAAAGATTTGTTTCATCTGCAGTTAATTTTTCTTTTCTAGAAAACACACCTTCTTTATGAATTACATATTTTTTTGCAGCACGCTCTTCAGAAATGTCCACATTGAGTTCTTCTGTAAGAACTGGAAATAGAGTGTTTGCAATATAATATCCAGATGCATCAAAATCCCGTTTCGAGCCAAAACCTAGAACTTCAGATCGATATTTTGCTAAAAACATTACACTTTGAAAATCATAACGTGAAAAAGGTTTTCCATCTGTATCATTATCAAACCAATATTGCCGAAATTCAGGCCCTATCTTCTCCAGTAAAAAACGCATCCTTCCTAGATACGGATGGAGTTTCAATATAGAATGATGTGTTCGTTTCTTAATAAAAAATGTAGCCATAAAAAAGATAATGAACAGCAAGATTAACAATAGTAATATACTAATAATAACGAGTAGCGTTTCATTCATTTTCGCTTCCCCCCTATCATGCCATTCTCTTATATTTTTTGCTTACATAATAAAAGAAGAACACCTTATGTGCTCTTCTTTTATTATTATTCATATCAATGTAGCAAGATGCTGTTTTGCATCGTATTCCTCTAAACTTTCCCCGCGTTTAACACGATGAACAAAATCCGGATTAGAAATCAATGGTCTACCAAATGCTGCTACATCAATTGTTCCTTCTTGTAGTGCTTCTTCTGCCTCTTTTGGATTTAAATTCCCCACTCCTACAATTATACCATTCCAATATTTACGAACTAATTGATGTAAGTTTTTTCCGTCAGCTATAACTTGCGTATAATTCATTGTGGAAGGGTGGATCATCGTTAGTCCTACTTCATGGAACATCTCTACGAAAGTTTGAATTGCCTCTTCAGGATCTTCCCACATATAGCTAGGATTATCACCTTTAAATGCAGAAAAACGAATAAGTGTTTTATCTGCACCAACTGCGCTTATAACAGCTTGTAATACTTCTTTCATAAACGTTAACCTTTGTTTTAAGTCTCCGCCATATTGATCCTTTCGATGATTCGCAAATTCATAAGCAAATTGATCAATTAAATACCCATGTGCCCCATGAATTTCTACCCCATCGAAGCCTGCTTCTATCGCATTCCTAGCAGCTTGCGCATACTGTTCGATAGTCTCTTGAATTTCTTCTATCGTCATCGCTTCTGGCTTATCAAAAGGCTTCCGAAAACGTGGGACATTTCCTTGAGCAGCAATCGCAGAAGGTGCTTGTGGTAAGAATCCACCTGTTAGTTCATGATGGCTCATACGTCCTACATGCCATATTTGCGCAATAATTGTTCCACCTTCTTTATGTACTGCATCTGTTACTAACTTCCAAGAATCAATTTGCTCCCCTGTATAAATACCTGGGACACCTGGATTCCCCTTCGCTCTTGGGCTAATTATAATTCCTTCTGTAATAATTAGACCAACACCATCTGCCGCACGTTTACGGTAATACTGGACTACGTCAGCTCCAACTACTCCTGTTTCATCATTAGCAAAACAACGCGTCATCGGTGCCATTGCCACGCGATTCCGAAGAGACCAAGCACCCATTTGAATTGGATCAAACAGCTTTGTCTCTTCAATATTTTGAAAAGATCCCCAATTGTTTATATTCGTTCCTTCATATATACTTGCTGTTTTACTATTTGAACTTGCCATCCTGTTTCCCCCTTAATTCAATATTATTTCAATAAATCATTAAAAAACTAACTATACACGCATCATAATTCCTCCTATATAACAACGTCAATTTACACGCCCTTATTGTAGAATATCCGTATATTAAACATCGATAATACCCATTTCTCCATAGCTGTACTCCTTTTTTACTTCTCAATTGATTATTGTTATGTAGATAAAATTAAAAATGGTTTCCTAATTAGGAAACCATTTTTATAGTTGACCATATGACGCTAGCAATTTATTTATCTTTTTTACGCAAAGAAGATTAAATAATTACTATCTCCTCAGATGTGAAAAATTCTTAACGATAGAAGTGAGATTGATTAATTATTCTTCTAGAAATAATAACTTATATATACCTAAAACAATGAAAGCCCTACCTCTCTTTCATCCTTACGGCTCCTTGTCCCTGTCTCTTATACACATCTCCGAGCCCACGAGAC
>NZ_JAEHBX010000076.1:0-20148 GCF_016483395.1 Bacillus cereus group sp. N21 | reverse complement strand
TTTTTATGCAGATAAGTATGGGGACATAATAAAATATTTTATCTGAAAAATAAAAAAAGATTGACAAGACTGTTGAGAAACATTATCATTTCGGTGTACAAAAGAAAATGAAAATCATTATCAATTAATACTAAGTGAGTATTACCTAGTTTATTGTGACTGAAATTAAGATTAAATTGCACTTGACTGATAAGTTTAATATGTGTATGATTTTCGTAAATATAATGATAATGATTATCAATATCATTATTAGTTGGTGATGTTTGTTTAAATATTTTCTTTGCACAGATTAATTAGGTTAACTTTATTAATCTGCAATTGAGAATATACAAGATAAACTAGATCGATTCGTTGTAAGGAAAGGAATTGAGAATATGGATTTTGGGGAATTTGATGGGAAGATTGCATTAGTTACTGGTGCAGCCCAAGGAATTGGAGAGACTGTAGCGAACATGCTTGCGGAAAGAGGAGCAAAGGTTGCAGCGGTTGATAAGAATATTTTAGAACTCAATAAGCTTTCAGATTATCATGCAACAAGAGGCAGCTCTTTGAAAGTATTCGCTTTAGATGTGAGTGATAGTTCCGCAGTGGAAAATACAGTAAATCATATTGAGGATACAATGGGGCAAATTGATATTTTAGTTAATGTTGCCGGTATTTTAAAGATGGGTGCCATTCACTATTTAAGTGATGAAGATTGGGATAGTACTTTTTCAGTAAATGCTACAGGTGTGTTTTATGTATCACGATCTGTGAGTAGACGTATGATGTCACGGCAGTCTGGTGCAATTGTGACTGTAGGGTCAAATGCTGCGAGTGTACCTAGAATGGAAATGGCTGCATATGTAGCATCCAAAGCTGCTGCAACGATGTTTACAAAATGTCTTGGTCTTGAGCTTGCAGAATATAATATTCGCTGTAATTTAGTTTCTCCTGGTTCAACTGAGACAGAGATGCAGAGGTTACTTTGGATAGATGAAAATGGGGCTGAAAAAATTATTGCAGGCTCACAAGATACATATAGATTAGGGATTCCATTAAAAAAAATAGCAACGCCTTCAGAGATTGCTGAAGCAGTTCTATTTTTAGCGTCAGATAAAGCAAGCCATATTACGATGCATAATCTATGCATTGATGGCGGCGCTACTTTAGGAATCTAAATTACATATAGGGGGCTTTAAAATAATGAATCATACAACTGCTTTAAAGGAGTTAGCGACAAAATTACTAGATGACTATAGAGCTGGATCTTCATTCTTTTTTGCTTCACCGTATCGTACAATACTTGCCGAAGGAACATTTGCAACGGTGAAACATAGTCAGGCAGAAAATGTTCCTGAGCTAGTTCGTGCTGTATTAAGCAATGCGAAACAAGCTGGCCATCCTAATCCAATTGTTGTAGGAGCGCTGCCTTTTGATCGTACAAAATCGGTACAGCTCGTTGTACCTCGGGAGAGCAGGCTAGCAGATCGTCTGCAATTTGATTTTACAGATCGAATCCAGCAATCACCTGCACTTACATATGAAATGAATCCTATTCCGTCATCTTCAGAATATATGCGTGGTGTAGAGCAAGGAGTAGCTAAAATAAAGAGCGGTGACCTAAAGAAAATCGTTCTATCTAGATCGTTGGATTTGAAATCTCCAGAAAAGGTTGACATTCAAAAACTACTTTGTGATTTAGCGCAGCACAATAAACAGGGGTATACGTTTGCGGTAGATTTACCGAAGAGTGAAGAAATAGAGAATTGTGATGCTTCACCAAAGCGTAGTCATACACTCATAGGAGCGAGTCCAGAGTTACTTGTCTCACGGAGTGGAATGCAGGTCATTTCTAATCCGCTTGCAGGCTCTAGACCTCGAAGTAAAGACCCTGAAGAAGATAAGAGACGAGCAGATGAGTTGCTTTCTTCAGCTAAAGATTTACATGAACATGCTGTTGTTGTTGAAGCAGTAGCTGCGGCGCTTCGTCCGTACTGTCGTACATTGCATGTTCCGGAAAAACCATCATTAATAAATAGTGAAGCAATGTGGCATTTATCTACTGAAGTAAAAGGAGAATTACTAGACGCATCAGTGTCTGCATTAGAATTAGCACTTGCGCTTCATCCTACACCAGCAGTTTGTGGAACTCCGACAGAAAAAGCTCGAGAGGCTATTAACGAAATTGAACCGTTTGATCGAGAATTTTTCACGGGAATGCTTGGTTGGAGTGATCTGAATGGTGACGGTGAATGGATTGTTACGATTCGTTGTGCGGAAGTTGAAGGGAATTCCCTTCGTTTATTCGCAGGAGCTGGTATTGTTGCGGAGTCAAAACCTGAAGATGAGCTAGCTGAAACATCGGCTAAGTTTCGTACAATGCTTCGGGCTATGGGATTAAATGATGAATCTTTGAAATAGAAGTTAGGGGGATAAATGATGTTAACAGGATGCCAGGAGTGGCCAAAGGAATTTGCAGATCGATATAAAGAAGAGGGGTGCTGGCGCGGAGAGACCTTTGGAGAGATGCTGCGAGAACGTGCGATGAAACATGGTGACCAGATTGCAGTGACAAGTGGCGAAAAACACTTAAGCTATAGTGAACTGGATAAAAGAGTAGATCAATTAGCTGCAGGATTTCTAAATTTAGGAATTAAACAAACGGATCGAGTAGTTCTTCATTTACCAAATATTACGGAGTTTTTCGAAGTCTGCTTTGCGCTTTTTCGAATTGGTGCAGTTCCAGTTTTTGCTTTGCCGTCACACCGAAGTAGTGAAATAAGCTATTTTTGTGAATTTGCTGAAGCAACTGCTTATATTATTTCTGATAAACAGCTTGGATTCGACTATCGAAAACTTGCAAGAGAAATAAAAGAAAAAGTTCCAACGTTGCAACATGTAATTGTTGTAGGAGAGGCGGAGGAATTTGTAGGAATTCGTGATCTTTATATGAATCCGGTCAATCTGCCAGAAGTAAAATCTAGCGATGTAGCTTTCTTGCAATTATCAGGCGGAACAACAGGATTATCTAAATTAATTCCAAGAACACATGATGACTATATTTATAGTTTAAGAGTGAGTGCTCAAATTTGTAAATTGGATCAAGATAGTGTGTATCTTGCTGTGCTTCCAGTTGCACATAACTATCCGCTTAGTTCGCCGGGGACTCTTGGGACGTTATATGCAGGTGGGCGGATTGTTCTAGCTTCTGGGGGAAGTCCAGATGAAGCGTTCTCTCTTATTGAGAAGGAACGTGTCACGATTACAGCACTTGTGCCACCCCTTGCAATGGTATGGCTTGACGCAATAGCTTCACGCAATAATGATCTATCTAGCCTGCAAGTTTTACAGGTAGGCGGTGCAAAGTTTAGCGCGGAAGTGGCCAAGCGTATACGCCCGGCATTCGGTTGTACATTGCAACAAGTTTTTGGTATGGCCGAAGGGTTAGTGAATTATACGAGACTTGATGATGCAGAAGATATCATTATTCATACGCAAGGAAGACCAATGTCAGAGTTTGATGAAGTTCGTGTAGTTGATGAATATGATAATGACGTAGAGCCAGGTCAAGTGGGGAGTTTATTAACTCGTGGACCATATACAATTCGTGGATACTATAAAGCTGAAGAGCATAACGCTAAATCCTTTACTTCGGATGGTTTTTACCGCACAGGCGATCTTGTCAAAATAAATGAGCAAGGTTATTTAGTGGTTGAAGGACGCGATAAGGATCAGATTAATCGTGGTGGAGAGAAAGTTGCGGCTGAAGAAGTTGAAAATCATCTGTTAGCTCATGCAGCGGTACACGATGTTGCAATAGTATCTATGCCAGACGATTATTTAGGTGAACGTACTTGTGCTTTCGTTATAGCTCGCGGGGAAACACCGACTGTAGGGCATTTGAAAATGTTTTTAAGAGATCGAGGAATTGCGGCATATAAAATTCCAGATCGAATTGAATTTATAGACTCGTTTCCACAGACTGGTGTCGGAAAAGTGAGTAAGAAAGAATTACGGAAGGCAATTGCTGAAAAACTTAAATCTATCATGAAGTAATAAATGACAAATAAATATTCTTAACAATTCGAAAGGAAGTGATTAGATGGCTATTCCAGCTATCTCAGTATACCCAATGCCATTAGAGTCAGATTTACCAAATAATAAAGTAACGTGGAAGCCAGATCCGAAACGTGCTGTTCTTCTTATTCATGACATGCAAGAGTATTTTCTTGATGCATATCATGCAGAGGAATCACCAAGAGTAGAACTGATTTCAAATATTCAATCTATCAGAAAAACATGTAAGGAAATTGGTATTCCTGTCGTTTATACTGCACAACCAGGTGGACAAACGCTAGAGCAAAGAGGATTATTGCAAGATTTTTGGGGGGCGGGTATTCCTGATGGGCCTCACAAGAAGAAAATTGTAGATGAGCTCACTCCTGATGAGGATGATATTTTCCTTACAAAATGGAGATATAGTGCTTTTAAGAAAACAAATCTTCTAGAGATTTTACGTGAACAAGGGCGTGATCAGCTTATTATTTGTGGGGTTTATGCACATATTGGATGTCTTTTAACGGCATGCGAAGCATTTATGGATGGGATACAACCATTCTTCGTCGCTGATGCGGTTGCTGATTTTTCACAAGAACATCATAAACAAGCTTTGCAGTACGCATCTGATCGATGTGCAGTAACTATAATAACGAATTTATTATTAAAAGATTTACAAAGTTTAAAAGAAACGTCTGCAGCAGAAGAAAATACAGGATTCACATTACAATCGGTACGTGAACAAGTTGCTGAATTGCTTCGTGAATTACCAGCAGATATTGGAGATAACGAAGATTTATTAAATAGAGGGCTTGACTCAGTTAGAATTATGAGTTTAGTAGAGAAATGGCGCCAAATAGGTGTAGAAGTTACATTCGCAGATTTGGCTGAGCGTCCAACAATTTATGACTGGTTTAATTTGGTGTCCTCTCAAGAGGAAAAGGTGCTATCAAATACAGATAGATAAAGGGGTAAATACGAATGTCTCATTGTCAAAAGGTTCGTCATTCATTGTCAGGTGCGCAAACGGGTATGTGGTTTGCGCAGCAACTTGATCCAAAAAATCCAATTTATAATACGGGTGAATACATAGAAATACATGGTTCAGTTGATGTGAAAACATTTGAATTAGCTGTGCGTAAAGTTGTAATGGAAGCTGAATCTTTACATGTTCACTTTGAAGAAGATGCGAAAGGGCCATGGCAAGTTATCGATGATTCACCTGAATTTCATATGCATATTATTGATGTTAGTACTGAAGAAAATCCCCAAAAAGCCGCTGAAGCGTGGATGCAAGTGGATTTATCTACGCCAGTGAATCTGAAAAAGGACAAGCTGTATACGGAGGCGCTTTTTAAAGTCGCTTCCAATCGTTTCTTCTGGTATCAGCGCATCCATCACATTGTGATGGATGGATACGGATTTTCTTTACTTGCACAAAGAGTAGCAAGAGTATATACGGCATTCATGAATAATCAATCGTATGATGAGAGATCATTTGGTTCTTTATATACCATTTTAGAGGAGGATGCTGCGTATCGTGCATCGGAGCAATTTGAGAAAGATCATAGCTTTTGGTTAGAACGGTTCCAAGATCAACCAGAAGTAGTAAGTTTAGCGGAACGTGCTCCTAGAACATCGAAGACATTTCTTCGCCAACCAGCACATTTGTCTCGTTTAAGTACAGAATCTTTGCGGAAGGTTGCACATGATTGTAATGCGAATTGGCCGGATCTTATCATAGCTGCAACTGCGATTTATATACATAAATTAACAAGTGCACAGGATATAGTTCTAGGTTTACCGATGATGGGACGTTTAGGATCAGCATCGATCAATATCCCTGGTATGGTCATGAATGTAGTCCCGCTCCGCTTGTCTATAAGCTCTAATATGAGTCTTGCTGAGGTTGTCGGGCAGGTTTCTAATGAGGTTCTTGATATTCGTTTTCATCATAAGTATCGTCATGAAGAATTACGCCGAGATCTTAAATTATTGGGAGAAAATCAAAGGTTATTTGGTCCAATGATTAATGTGATGCCATTTGACTATGCCTTGAGTTTTGCAGGAAATCATGGGGTTAAACATAATCTTTCGGCAGGACCGGTTGATGATCTTTCAATAAATGTGTCAAACGAGTTTGACGGAAATGGCTTAAGGATTCATTTTGATGCAAACCCTGAAGTATATAGATTAGAAGAGTTAATAAATCATAAAAAAAGATTTGTGAATCTTCTGGAAGATATATCGGATCTTCAGGTAGATTCACCGATTGGAAAACTGGAACTCTTACTTCATGAGGAACGCAAGCATTTAGTAGAGTGGAATCAAACTATGAAAGAAAGTTCATTCGTAAGTGTACCTGCTCTCATTGAAAAACAAGTAAGTAAATCTCCTGATTCTATTGCTGTCATATGTGATGGAATAGAACTTACTTATAAAGAATTAAATGAACAAGTAAATCAACTTGCTCATTTCTTGTTAGAACGAGGAGTTCAATCTAAGGAATTTGTAGCGTTAGCATTTCCAAGATCTGTAGAGATGGTTATCGGAATGTTAGCAGTTCTTAAGACGGGAGCAGCATATTTACCAATCGACCCAGAATATCCAGAGGATCGAATTACGTATATATTAAGCGATGCTAAGCCTGCTTGTATCCTAACACATTCTTCTGTTTTAGGTGATTTACCGAATGGGGATCATATAACAAGAGTTGTGCTTGATAATCAGGATACAAAAGAAGAGTTAAGAGGATACCAGAAAAATAACCTAGATTCATTTGATGGAGCAGCACCCTTAAATCCTGCGTATACAATTTATACTTCGGGGTCAACAGGTAAGCCAAAAGGTGTCGTTGTGCCGATGCAAAGCTTAAGCAACTTTTTATTGGCGATGCAAGATCAATTCTCATTACATGTAAATGATCGTTTGTTGGCTGTTACAACCTTTGCGTTTGATATTTCAGCTTTAGAAATTTATTTACCACTTATTAGTGGAGCAAGCGTTCAAATTGCCCAAAAAGAAGCAGTTCAAGATTCTTCAGCATTAACAGAAATCATTCAAAAGGAAAACATCACAATTATGCAAGCTACACCAACACTTTGGCATGCGCTTGTAACAGATTATCCAGAAAGATTAATAGGACTTAAAGTTCTTGTTGGTGGTGAGGCGCTTCCATCGAATCTAGCGTCTCGGTTAAAAGAATTAAATTGTCATGTTACAAATCTTTATGGACCAACTGAAACAACAATTTGGTCAACTTTCATGGATATGAATGAAGAAGAGAGTGGTACACCTTCTATTGGAAGACCAATTTGGAATACTGAAGTATATGTACTAGATGCAGGTTTACAACCTGTACCACCTGGAGTGGTGGGAGAATTATATATTGCTGGTACGGGGCTTGCCAATGGATATTTAGGAAGACCAGAATTAACAGCTGAACGATTTGTTGCTAATCCATTTGGGAAACTTGGTACACGAATGTACCGTACGGGCGATCTTGTTAAATGGCGTAAGGATGGTTCGTTAGATTATGTGAGTCGTGCAGATCATCAAATTAAGATTCATGGATTCCGTATCGAGTTATCTGAAGTGGAAACTGTATTATCTCAGCAACCTCATGTTGAGCAAGTCGTTGTAATCGTTCGAGAAGATCGACCTGGCGATAAACGTTTGGTTGCTTACATTGTACCTGATGCTGATGGAAATCTTGACCTTGCAGAAATTCGAACATATGCAGGAGGGAGCCTACCAGGTTATATGATACCGTCAGCAATTATGATGATGTCTGAATTGCCATTGACACCGAACGGAAAGATTAATCGGAAAGTGTTACCAGCACCTGACTTCAATTTACTTGTTAGTGAACGCGTAGCTAGAAATCCACAAGAAGAAATTTTATGTGATTTATTTGCGGAAGTGCTTAGCATAGCGCGGATTGGAATCGATGATAACTTCTTTGAAATAGGCGGACATTCTCTGTTAGCTTCCCGGTTAATGGGACGTATTCGTGAAACATTAGGTGTGGAATTAGGCATTGGAAAACTATTTGAATCACCTACAGTCGCTGAACTTGCTAAACAATTAGATAGCACACAGAGTGCAAGGTCAGCTATTCAGAAAGTAGAGCGTCCAAGAGAAGTTCCTCTTTCTTTTGCACAGCGTCGTTTATGGTTCTTGAATTGTTTAGAAGGTCCAAGCCCAACTTACAATATTCCAGTAGTCATTCGAATGTCTGGTGAATTAAATCGAGAAGCTTTACAAGCTGCATTTTATGATATCGTCGATCGACATGAGACACTTCGAACTATTTTTCCTAACACGCTTGGTACGTCACATCAGCAAATTTTGGAGACAAATGAGGCAAATCCTACTTTAATTGTTACGCAGACTACTGATTCAGAATTACCTAAAGTACTTGCTGAAGCTGTAAGATATAGCTTTAATCTTGCAGAAGAGCCAGCTATCCGTATGGAGCTTTTTGAAATAAATCCGGATGAACATGTGTTACTTGTATTATTGCATCATATTGTAGGGGATGGATGGTCATTAAACCCATTGTCAAGAGACATAGCAACTGCGTATCAAGCACATTGTAAAGGTGAATCAGTTCAGTGGAAGTCACTGCCAGTACAGTATGCCGATTATGCCCTTTGGCAACAAGAACTATTAGGAAATGAGAGTGCACAAGATAGTCTCATTTCACAACAAATTGAGTTTTGGAAGGAAGAATTGAAGGGGTTACCAGCCCAACTTGAGTTACCTACAGATTATCAACGTCCTGTGGAAACGAGCTATTGCGGAGAAACGATAGATTTTCATGTGAATCCAGAGTTACATGAACGATTATTAGAGCTTGCTCGTAAAAATGGTGTTAGTTTGTTTATGATCCTACAATCCGGACTTGCTGCATTACTTACACGATTAGGGGCTGGAACGGATATTCCAATAGGTAGTCCAATTGCTGGGCGTAGTGATGATGCGCTTGGAGATATTGTCGGATTGTTCGTAAATACACTCGTTTTACGTACAGATACGTCTGGAGATCCTAGCTTTAGTGAACTGTTAAGCAGGGTGCGTAAAGTTAACCTTTCAGCATATGAACATCAAGATGTTCCATTTGAAAGACTTGTTGAAGTGTTGAACCCTGTGCGTTCGAGAAATAGTCATCCGCTATTCCAAATTATGTTAGCTTTTCAAAATACACCAGAGGCTACACTTGATATACCGAATCTAGAAACGCATCTTGAGATTAAGAGTGTTGGTTCTTCGAAGTTTGATATGACGATAGAAATAAGTGAACGTAGTACGTCTGAAGGTCAGCCAAATGGATTACATGGTTTACTTGAATTTAGTACAGATTTATTTAAGCGTGAGACAGCTCAGAAACTTGTGAGTCGTTTCATTCATTTATTAGAAGACGCAGTAGAAGATCCAGAACAACCTATTGGGCGTTTGGAAATTTTGGACGAAGAAGAGCGTCAAACAGTACTTGAAAAATGGAATGGCGGCTTTCAAATTGCGCCTGAAATGACCTTACCGGAATTATTTGAGAAACAAGTTCGCTTAACGCCAGATGCAACCGCTGTCGTATTTGAGGACACTACGCTAACTTATGAAGAGTTAAATAAGAGATCGAATAAACTTGCACGTCTGTTAATTGAAAAAGGAGTAGGTCCAGAGCAAATGGTTGCTTTAGCGATACCAAGATCTGTTGATATGGTTGTGAGTTTGTTAGCAGTTTTGAAAGCGGGGGCAGGATATTTACCGCTAGATCCTGATTATCCATCGGATCGAATTTCATTCATGCTAAGTGATGCTAAGCCTGTCTGTATGATTACGAACACACAAGTGACAATAGAGAGTGCAGAGACCGTAACGATTGTAGTAGACGATTTCAAAATAATGGAGACATTAAACAAATATGGTGAAGAGAATATAGAAAATGTGGAACGAATACAGTCACTATCACCTGTACACATCGCTTATGTAATTTATACATCAGGTTCAACAGGAAGACCAAAAGGTGTAATGATTCCTCATCAGAATGTTATAAGGCTGCTTGGGGCAACTGACCATTGGTTCCAATTTGATTCGGAAGATGTTTGGACAATGTTCCATTCTTATGCTTTTGATTTTTCAGTTTGGGAAATTTGGGGGCCGCTATTGTATGGGGGACGTCTTGTTGTCGTACCACACACTGTGAGTCGTTCACCTAGAGAATTTTTAAATCTGCTTGTCCAGGAAAAGGTAACAGTTTTAAATCAGACACCATCAGCATTTTATCAACTTATGCAAGCAGATCGCGAAAATGTTGAATTAGGGCAGAAGCTTTCCTTACGATATGTCGTTTTTGGCGGAGAAGCACTGGAATTAAGTCGTCTAGAAGATTGGTATAGTCGTCATCCAGAAAATTCGCCTAAGCTTATTAATATGTATGGTATTACAGAAACAACCGTACATGTAAGCTATATCGAGCTGGATCAAAATATTGTATCTTTACGAGCAAACAGCTTAATAGGATGTAGTATACCAGATCTTAAAGTATACGTATTAGATAATTACTTACAACCTGTACCACCAGGAGTGGTAGGAGAAATGTATGTTGCAGGAGCAGGGCTTGCTCGTGGGTATTTAGGTCGTGCAGGGTTAACTGCGGAACGATTTATAGCAGATCCATACGGGAAACCTGGTACTCGAATGTATCGTACAGGAGATTTGGCGCGTTGGTGTCAAGATGGCACATTAGACTATATCGGTCGTGCAGACCATCAAATTAAGATTCGAGGTTTCCGAATTGAACTTGGCGAAATTGAAGCCGTTATTATGCAGCACTCTCATGTTAAACAAGTAGCTGTCATTGTACGTGAAGATCAGCCTGGTGATAAGCGATTAGTTTCCTATATTGTTTCGTCAGAACATGTAAACATTGATACAGCTGAAATGCGCCAATATGTAGGACTTAGTCTACCTGATTATATGGTACCATATGCTTTCGTTATGATAAGTGAATTACCTTTAACTCCAAATGGTAAGTTAGATCGTAAAGCATTACCAGCACCTGAATTCATGGTATCTACGATAAGCCGAGGACCAAGAACACCAAAAGAGGAAATTTTATGTGATTTATTTACAGAGGTTTTGAATTTACCTCGAATTGGCATTGATGATGGTTTCTTTGATCTTGGCGGTCATTCCTTACTTGCTGTGCAGTTAATGAGCCGGATCAGGGAAGCGCTAGGAGTAGAGTTAAGTATTGGTAGCTTATTTGCGGTACCGACAGTTGCAGGGCTTGCTGAAATACTTGAGATGGGGACGAGCCAAAGTGCGCTAGATGTAATCTTGCCATTAAGAACAAGCGGTGAAGAGTTACCTATGTTCTGTGTACATCCAGCAGGTGGACTTAGCTGGTGTTATGCAGGATTAATGAAGTCTTTAGGAAGCAATCATCCAATTTATGGTGTACAAGCACGCGGCATTGCAAAAAGTGAAGAACTTCCAAAATCATTAGACGAAATGGCTGCTGACTATCTTGAGCACATTCGTGAGATACAGCCACATGGGCCGTACAGGTTGTTAGGTTGGTCTCTCGGAGGAAACGTTGTTCATGCAATGGCAACTCATTTGCAAAATCAAGGAGAAGAAGTTGAACTGCTTGTTATGTTGGATTCTTATCCCGGTCACTTTTTACCAAATACAGAAGCGCCTAGTGAGGAAGAAGCGCTTAT
The DNA here is from genome assembly GCF_016483395.1 of Bacillus cereus group sp. N21. NCBI lineage: Bacteria > Bacillati > Bacillota > Bacilli > Caryophanales > Bacillaceae > Bacillus > Bacillus cereus group sp. N21. The sequence goes on along the minus strand of NZ_JAEHBX010000076.1, from coordinate 8,380 downwards.
TGCCCTACTTGCATTAGGAGGATACGACCCAGATAACATGGATGGAAAACCACTTGATATGGCAAACGCTATTGATATACTTCGCAGGGATGGCAGTGCATTAGCGAGTCTGGAAGAGGAAACAATTTTGAACTTGAAAGAAACATACGTAAATTCTGTTGGTCTTTTAGGAAAGTATGTTCCAAAACAATTTCATGGAAACCTTGTATTCTTTAGATCAACAATCATACCAGAATGGTTTGATCCGATTTCTCCAGATACATGGCTTAGTTATATAGATGGGGAAATTGAACAATATGATATTGATTGCCGACATAAAGATTTATGTCAGCCAGGACCACTTACAGAAATCGGACAAGTATTAGCTAGTAGACAGCAAGCGATGAAAGGGGTAAATAAAGTATGACGAATCCATTTGAAAACGATAACTTTATGTATAAAGTGTTAGTAAATAAGGAAGGCCAGCATTCTGTCTGGCCAGCCTTTCTCGATGTACCAGCCGGGTGGGATGTTGTTCATGAACAAGATAGTAGACAAGCTTGTCTTGCGTATATCGAATTACACTGGAGTGATATGCAGCCAAAGAGTCTTCACTCACTTGAGTGCGTTTCAGAAGGGGAGTAGTAATGAATTTGAAGCTGAATCCGAAAATTGTTGTTAGTGTTGTATATGTAACGGCTATGTTTTTGGCTGCTATGGATGCAACGATTGTAAATGTAGCTCTGCAAACGATTAGTCATGAACTACAAGTTCCACCTTCAGCAATGGGGACAGTCAATGTTGGATATTTAGTAAGTTTGGCTGTGTTTTTACCTATTTCTGGGTGGCTTGGAGATCGGTTTGGTACAAAGCGAGTATTCCTAATTGCTCTTTCTGTATTTACAGCTGCTTCCGCGCTATGCGGAATTGCTGATAATATTACTGCCTTAAATATATTCCGTATCATACAAGGTGCTGGCGGAGGATTATTGACGCCAGTAGGAATGGCAATGTTATTTCGAACATTTTCACCACAAGAAAGACCGAAGATTTCTAGGTTCATCGTCTTGCCTATTGCTGTTGCGCCTGCAATAGGACCAATTGTTAGCGGGTTCTTTGTGGATCATATGTCTTGGCGCTGGGCATTTTATATTAATTTACCGTTTGGAATAGTAGCTTTACTAATTGGTGCGTTATTTTTAGTAGAGCATATTGAAAAAACTGCTGGGCGGTTAGATTTACCTGGTTTTATGCTTTCCGCACCAGGATTTGCAATGTTGATATATGCAATGAGTCAAGGGCCATCAAAAGGATGGGGTTCCTCAGAAATAATAGGGACAGGATTAGGTGGACTTTTGCTTATTATTCTCTTTGTATTTGTTGAACTTCGTGTGAAGCAGCCGATGCTAGACTTATGTTTGCTGCAAGATCGTTTATTTCGGAATATGAGTCTCATTTCGTTATTTTCGGCTGCTGGATTACTGGGCATGTTATTTATATTCCCACTTATGTATCAAAATGTATTACATGCGTCGGCACTAGAAACAGGTCTTACAACATTTCCAGAAGCAATCGGGTTAATGATTGCTTCGCAAATTGTGCCGTTGTCTTACAAAAGACTTGGGCCACGTAAGTTGATTTCTACCGGTTTGCTATGTGCAGCGATTATATTTGTTGTTTTAAGCTTCGTGAATCAGGAGACAAACCCTTGGATGATTCGAATACTACTGTTTGGCATAGGTTTTTTCTTAGGTCACTCTGTAGGAGCTGTACAATTTTCAGCTTTTAATAATATTCATCCATCTTCAATGGGGAGAGCGACAACTATTTTTAATGTGCAAAATCGATTAGGTTCTGCCATCGGTGTTGCGATTCTTGCAAGTCTGTTAGCTGCTTTTGGAAATAAAAGTGTAGGTGAAGCAGGAAATGAGAGTGCTAGTATTGTAGCGTATCAAATGGCCCTGCTTGGTGCAGCTGTATTCCTATTCGTAGCATTGTTATTTGCATTACGTATTCGTGATACGGATGCAATAGCTACATCAAAGAAAAAAACGGCAGTCCAATCAAATGAGGCTCATTCAAAAGCAGTTGCAGGTGAATAATGGAGTGAAAAATCTAGGTAGGATTCTCTATTACAATAGTAATAATGAAAAATTAGGATGGGATACTCCCTGTATACTAGTGGAGATATTTGTTGAAGGCTGGAATAGATTCCATACTTTTCTTAGTATGGGATATTGAATATGAAAAGGGGAGAATTTTTATGAAAGATTGGGAGATTGTAGATTCAGTACCAGAGCTAAGAAGTCATCACAGTCAAGTATGGTGGGCGCAAATTTCAGATTTGCAATGTTGGCACTATAATTTACTAAATGAAATCGAGCGTGAGAAAGCAAATTTGTTCCATCATTCCGAGGACCGAGCAAGATTTATGCTTGGATGTGCAATTAGTCGATTGGTACTGGGAAAACAACTCACAATGTCCCCGCTTCAAGTACCAATTGATCGAACCTGTTCAGTTTGTAAGCTAGCCCATGGACGCCCACAATTACCTGTAGGCATGCCACAGCTATCTGTATCACATTCAGGAGAACGAGTTGCTGTCGCGTTTACAACATCTACACCTATTGGTATAGATGTAGAACAAATAAATTCTAATATTGATGTACTTAAAATGGCAGTAGGAGTATTAACAGATATAGAAATCGCTCAGTTAATGCAACTGCCAGTTGAAAGGCGAATTGAAGGGTTTTTAACATATTGGACGCGGAAGGAAGCTATACTTAAGGCTACTGGAGAAGGCTTAATGATATCACCTTCTAATCTGACTGTATCAACTCCAGATCATTTACCGGAACTACTTGTTTTTCAGGATAAGCCACAGCTTGTTGAGATTACAACTTTGATGAATTTGCAACCTGGCTCAGACTATGTTGCTTCAATAGCTTTATTAAACAAAGATGTAACAGAAATGAGGCAATTTGATGCCGGAAAGCTTTTGCAGAGTAGTAGACTTCTCCCTCATTAATGAATAGTAATACTTTAATTGACGAAGGTGTGTACGAATAATACAGATACCTAGAGTGAAAATGCTCGCTTGAGTGGCTGCTAGATTATATAAATATAGAAGAGGTGTTAGTCATGTTAGTAGTGGAAAATAGAAAAAGAGAATTGGCTGATGCTACAGTAGTTAAAATGGTTAAAGATTTATTGTTTTCTAAAGAGACGTCATCTATTACGTCTTTAGAAAATATTGTGAAAGATATAGTTCAGTTCAATGTTGTGGAACAAGAAATGTTAGATAGGGAATATATTCCAAAAGAAGCGAAAAGCTTTTTTGATAAAAATGGAACATTTCTTTACCGAGTTTCATCCATTAGTTACAAAGGAAAGGTGTTATCTGAAAATCTAATTTTTACTGATACCTCACTATTACCAAGTGAAATTGTGAAAGAGTTAGAAGACGGAAACGTTCCTATTGAAAACCTAGTTGAGCAAATGGAAGTAAGAAAAAACATGCTATATCAAGGATATCAGCCTTCTGGAAATATTATTGAACTGTTTGATGGCTGCTTATTACAATCTAGTATATACCCTACGAGAAAATATCAAATCGTAAGCAACTGTAGATGCTTATTTTATATTTGTGAAGTATATCATGAGGATAATATATATGCGGTCATGAAATAAAACAATAAACCAGCCTAATTGGCTGGTTTATTGTTATTTTACAGCTTCTTTTAATTCTTTTCCGGCTTTAAAGGCAGGAACTTTACCAGCTGCAATTTGAATTTCCTCACCTGTTTGTGGGTTTCGGCCAGTACGTGCAGCTCTTTCCCGTACTTCGAATGTGCCAAAACCAATAAGTTGCACTTTGTCACCAGTTTGTAAAGCATTCGCAATTGTATCAAATACAGATTGGACAGCTGCTGAAGCTTCCTTTTGGGAGATATCGGCAGTTTGGGCTACATTTTTAATTAATTCAGTTTTGTTCATTTTTTTCACCTCATATTAATTTTTTGTCTAAGTCTATTTTTGGAATGAGTGATATGATAGAGAAATTTTTGTTAATGTAAAATATTGATAGGATTGCATTGTTATCTTAATTTCGGTGAAAGAGGCGGAATCCCTGCAAAGTATGAAGGAATTTATTTGAATTGTTTCTTGAAAAAAGAGGATATATATAGATTATAGTACAATCGATATATAAAATAGAAGTAAGGAGGATTCTATAATGATTATTCGCACAAAGCTAGAAGAATTAATAGTAATTCGGCAGCATGATCATGGTTTTTTGGCAGGAGAATTTGCAAAAAAATTTAGAAAAGATGTATTTGAAGATAAAACATATTTAAAAGAGTGTATTGATGCGATTTATGAACATGATAGGGGATGGATTGGCTTAGATACAACGCCAATTTGGAATGATGCTAAAAATTCACCTTATACGTTTATGGATTGTCCAAGTTCATTGAGATTTGTTTTTTATACCTTAGGGTTGAATGAGATTGAACATACAAATCCTTATGGTGCTATACTTTGTAGTAAACATTTCATATCATTTCCTCTTAATCAAGAAGACGATGAAATGATAAAGTTTTATAAACAGGAATTGGATCGTCAAAAGAAATTTTTGAAAACGTTAACAACAGAGCAGTATGATATGTTCGATATACACTATAAACTTTTAAAGTTTTGTGATGAGCTATCGTTATATGCTTGTATGAATGAACCTGGTGTAAAGAAAGAAAAAGAAATTGATTTATTTAAAGAGGGATTTGAAGGAACTGAAACTTTTAATAAGAACACAAATGAACGATTAAAGGCAGAGTGGTTAGATAAAGAAACGATTCGTATTACACCGTTCCCTTTTGAAGGCGAGTTTAAAACGTATGTAAAATATAAATCTGTGCTAACGAATAGAATAGAGGAGATTGGTATTGTTAAGGCGGATAAGGAGGTAGAATCTCAGAAATTAGATTTATATTTTGTGAGGTAAGAATGTAGTTACGTGAAAATAAGGAAAGGAGAATAGAATATGAAACAATATATGATAAAACAATTTGATTATCATACATGGGCAAATAAAAGAATACTTGAGCATCTAAGGGAGCTCCCTAAAGAGGTGTATTATCAAGAAGTTCAAAGTGTATTTCCTTCTATAGAAAAGGTACTGATTCATATTTATGTAGTGGATTGTGTATGGTTACATGTTTTAAATGGTAAAAGTATGGCTGAAGCGTTACAGGTAGGAAAGGAGTTACAAGAGCAAGTCGAAAACAAAACAATGGATGAATTGAAAAATCTGTTCCACAAAGTAACGCAGCAGTATAAAGTGTTTTTGGATAAACAAAAGGATATGAATCAGGTAATTCTACTTGATAATCCATACGCTGGAAGATTAAAAACCTCTGTATCTGAATTAGTGCAGCATGTTGTAAATCATGGAACATATCATAGAGGAAATATAACAGCTATGTTGCGGCAACTAGGTTATCCATCTACTATGACGGACTTTGTATTTTATTTACATGCAGAACAAAAATCTTAATGGAGAAAATGATAGCTTAGTATTCAAATACACTGAGAATAGAAGGAGAGGAAAGAAATGTATAAAGAATGTAGTAGCGAACATTTTACGATTGAGAAATTAAATGATGGTATTTACGCGGCAATTGCAAAAGAAGGAGGAGGCTCCTTAGCCAATGCCGGTTTTGTTGATATAGGAGATCAAACGATTATTTTTGATACGTTTAACACACAACAAGCAGCTGCAGATTTAAAGGAGCTAGCAGAAAAAATAACAGGTCACTCTATATCATGGGTTATTAACAGTCATTGGCATGGAGACCATATTCGTGGAAATCAAGTTTTTAAAAATTGTAATATCATATCTAGTCATAAAACATACGAGCAAATGGCAGAAATTCATCCTTCCAAAATTGATAAACAGAAACAAGACATAGAAGGTTTACATACATATATACAATCCCTACAAGATCAATTCACTCAAACAAATGATGAAAGCTTACGAAAACAGATTTCATTCTTAAATCAGTTAGCGATTTCATTACCTACACTGCGACTTGTATTACCTCAATATTCTTTCCAAAATGAATTTACTATACATGGTTCGAAGAGAACTGCAAAATTGATTACGTTAGGTGGAGGCCATTCCGTTTGTGATACGATTCTTTACCTACCTAAAGAGAAGGTTTGTTTTATGGGTGATTTGTTATTTGTGAAATCACATCCTACTTTTTTTGAAGAATCTAATCTTCAAGAATGGAAGCGTATGTTAGAAATGATTGAGGAATTTGAAATTGATAAAGCAGTACCAGGACATGGCCCTGTAGGTGTAAAAACAGACTTGAGAAAAGTAATAGAATACATTGAAGAATTAACAGTTTTAGTTAGAGAGAATACAAGTATTGATGAGGTCAAATGTCCGAGTGCATATATAAATTGGCATGCTCCTGAAGTTTTCACATCAAACTTAAAGCATGTAAAGAAAGGAATGGAATTATCAATTTTACAAAGTAATAGTACGACATAAAGAAATTATATAAGAGTGATACAAGCAAAGGGCACACCATTTCCGTATGGGATACCCTTTGCTTAAAAAATGTATTAACTTGCAATTTTTTTATTTGAGTTTTTTAATTTCTCAGCTTGTAAGAAACGATTTGTTTCTGCTACCACAACACCACTTAATCCAATTAGACCGATTAAGTTTGGAATAGCCATAAGTCCGTTTGCGATATCAGCAAATGTCCAAACGATTCCTAGTTTTAAGTTGGCACCAATTGCAATCATTACAATGAAGATGGCTTTATAGTATTTCACAGCACCTTGTCCGAATAAATAAGCTACACATTTTTCACCATAATAAGACCATCCTAAAATAGTGGAGTAGGCAAATAATATGATTGCAATACCAAGTATCATACTACCAGTATCGCCAAATACAGATTGGAAAGCGAGTGTTGTTGCTTCAACACCAGTTTTTCCAGATTTCCAGGCACCTGTTGTAATTAATACTAAACCAGTAATTGTACAAACAATAAAGGTATCGAGGAAAGTTCCTGTCATTGACACAAGCGCTTGTTTGGCAGGTGAATCTGTTTTTGCAGCAGCAGCAGCAATTGGAGCGCTTCCTAAGCCTGCTTCATTGGCAAATACTCCGCGTGCCATCCCAATTTGAATAGCAGAAGCAACGGTTGCACCGATAAAACCACCAGCCGCTGCAGTACCTTGAAATGCACCAGAAAAAATAAGTGAAAATGCTTCTGGGACTTGATCAAAGTGATAAAAAATAATAATGAGACCAGAAATTACATAAAAGAAAGCTTTAAGTGGAACGAAAAATCCAGTGACTTTCCCGATTTTTTTTACGCCACCTAAAATAACAATCGCAATTAAGAAAGCCATTAATATACCAGTTAAAGCAGGGGAAAACGAAAAGTTTATTCTCATAGCTTCTGCAACGGAATTCGATTGCACCATATTTCCGATTCCAAAAGAAGCGGTTGTTCCGAAAATGGCAAATAAAATAGCAAGCCATTTTTTCCCTAAACCACGTTCTAAGTAATACATTGGACCACCGGAATATTCGCCGTTTTCATTACTTACACGATATTTTACCGCGAGGATTGCTTCTGCATATTTCGTGGCCATACCGAACAAGGCAGTGATCCACATCCAAAATATTGCCCCTGGCCCACCGATTGTAACAGCTGTTGCGACACCGGCTATATTTCCCATCCCAATAGTTGCGGCCATTGCGGTCATGAGTGCTTGGAAATGACTAATATCTCCCAAAGAAGATGTGTCTTCTGATTTTCGAAATGCTAGTTTGTGAGCGTATAATAGTCTACTAAACTGTAAACCTTTTAGGCGCACTGTGAGAATGATTCCAGTTCCGACTAGAAGGAATAAGGTCGGTAATCCCCATACGTAGTGATTGATTTGTTCTAATACTTTACTTACTGTCTCCATCTTTATTCTCCTTTTAGAAAAAATAAAAAACCACTTCACATAAATGAAATGGTCTCTGGAGAAACAAGGAATAGAAAAATAAACCGATACAAATCGGCGTTTTCTTTCGCTTGTCTCTGTCCTTTTACCTGAGAGATTATCCGCTAATATAAGCGGATTTGCTCCTTCGGCGCTCTGTTTCCTCTGCACTATATGATAGGCGAGAGGGAGTCTCTCCAGAGATTCGTCCCCATGCAGTTCTACTTGTAACCAAGACCTGAGAGTTTCAAAGTTGAATCATCAACTTTTTGCCCCGTCGGTAGATCAATTGATCTTCTCCTGAATGGTTCATCCGAATTATGTGATTAAAAACTTAATTATATTGATACTGTCTCTTATACACATCTCCGAGCCCACGAGACAG
>NZ_JAEHBX010000075.1:0-20448 GCF_016483395.1 Bacillus cereus group sp. N21 | reverse complement strand
TAAAGAAGCAATACGGCAAAAAGTGAAATTTGAAACGAATGTTTTATATATAGATGGAGAGGGTATAAAGGATCTTCCAAGGATTTTATGGAAACCATAATATATTATTAAACTCTTTATAAAAAAGATACTATTAATTCGATATACAGGTTTACTCAGGTGATTTTTGAATTTTCTGTATTGTAAAATGAAGGTTTTCGAGTTGTTTTTGACCAAAGTTTATTTCAAAGCTACACTAAAAAGGTATGGTGGTTGTGTCCAAAGTGTACTTGAGTTTCGAAAACTTTGCAACAGAACCCTTTTTTCTATGGTCTAAAACATTTTTTTGAGACACCAGGGGTAATAATCCCTGGTTTTTTAATTAACAAATAGGAATCTTGGTGCTTTGTTTAAGAATAAAAAATTGTAGCTGTTTTTATAACTTTTTGATATAATTTCGTTACATTCATTTATAATGAAATTTAAATTTAATAGGTAGGTAATAGAGTTATATGCAAGATATTAAGGTAACAAAGACACATGAACAATTAACAATTGAATGGCAAACTGCAGAAATTAATATTCTGTTAGAGGACATTGTTGAGATTATTGAAGATAATGACTATGTTCCTGAAAAGAAAAAGTTAGTAAAGATAGGAACACAAAGTGGTGAATCAGATTGTATATTAATTAGAACTACAACTTTAGATTATGCATTATTTACACTTAATAAGATTTCATTTTTAAATAAAATTAGATTGTGAGCATCTCGTGAACTACTCACCTGTTATGCTAACGCTTAGAGAATGAACAAAAAAGAGCGGTTTCCGCTTCTTTTTTTGCTATTAGTTATGTTAATTTTTAACGAATGCAGTTCTTATTTAATGCTTGTACCTACACCTCAACCGAACCAGTTAAAAGGATCTAGAAATATATTTATTTTATAAATATTTCATGAAAAAAGTTCTGTATAGATTGATGTATAAATATAAGAGGTAAAATTATAGAATTTTTATTTTTTACATGTATTACTGTTTGCTTTTGTAATAATGTCACGTATTTCACTTTGCTTCATCATATGAATAATTAATTTATCTAGATCTTGGCTAAATTTTAGCACCCTAGGATGACAAAAACCATAGTGTTTAACAAGCTCAATTAATTCTTCTTTTCTTTTTTCAATTAAATAATGTAACTTTCTCATCTCCATATTCTTGCATAAACTCCTCTATCCCCATAATATTCCTTAGAAAATTATAGACTAATTTCTTGAATAAGGAAATAGCATAATTAAACATATTAAAACATTTTTATGAACTTTTAAAGGAAAGAGTTTGAAGCCTAACTTTTTAACTATAATTTGTAAAAAGAGAAAATATTGTTGGTTTGAAACATAGTTGAATTATTTGTAAAAAAGTTTCACCAAATGGCTACCAAGGGTTCTGTTGCAAAGTTTTCTAAATGAGACTACACTCTAGAAAAAAAGAGTAAGGAGAAACATAAATGCGATATTTTAAAGGAAAACAGTTCAAGAAAGATATTATTTTGGTAGCCGCCCTGTACTACTGTCGTTTTTCTTTAAGTTATCGGGATGTCTCTGAAATTTTAAAAGAACGTGGAATCTCAGTTCACCCAACAACTATCATGCGCTGGGTTCATGAATACGGAAACCTTATCTATCAAATTTGGAAGAAGAAAAATAAAAACGTCCAATTATCTTGGAAGCTAGATGAAACCTATATAAAAGTCAAAGGAAAATGGTGTTATTTATATCGTGCAATAGATAAAGACGGGCATACATTGGATATTCAACTTCGTAAAAACGGGATTACTTGGAGGCTTTCATTAAAAAAGATAAGCAAAGATTTAAAAATGTAATACAGCCTCAACTTAAAAATGTAATACAGCCTCTAGGTAGTGGTCCTGAAAGTACGGATTTCTATGAGCATATAAATAAAGGTGGACAGTATATTTATTGGAGCAGTGGGTTTACAAACTTATCTTCTGGCTGGAATGACAGAATTTCCTCCTTAAGTACGGCGTCACCTTCTGCAAGCTACTCAACGACGCTGTGGGAGCATACTTCATCTCAGGGATATGGTCAAGGAGTCATGTTTAGACATTATGAGTGGTATGGTAAAACTGCTAATATGGCTGCGGATTGGAATGATAGGGCTTCAGCAATTGAAATCACGATGAATCCATAATAAATAACAGGAAATTTCAATTGAACAGGTGAAGAAGTTTCAAAATCACTATCCTCTCATCGGTTTAGAAGAAATGGGAGAATAGTGATTTTTTAAGGGTATTAAATTTGGTCGAAAGAAAATTGAGATTGATAATAGATTTATATCCGTATATCAAGAATGGAAACAGCGTAAGTCAACCATTCCTACAAAAGCATTGGATATTTCACATGTTTGTCCTGGTTGAAGAGAGTTCATTAAAACCTCCATATCTATCTGGATATACTCTGTACCTTTCTTGATTCTGCCATCTTGAAAATAATCAGGGTTAGGATTTTTTTGATAAATACGTGTATTCGATTTGATACCTGAGATATAATAAGCCTTTTTATCTTGTATATGTTGAAGATCTTTCAAGTGAAAACAACCTAAATCCCGGATGCATAAATCTCCTGGGCATAAAGTATCTAAACAATCTGTACCAAAGGTTTTATCATTATTTTCACCTGGCTCCATTTGAAAATTGAGGAATTTTCCACTATGTAAATCATACTCTAGCTGAATTTTAATACCGGCTGTTTGTGCACATCCTCCTGAACTAGGATAAATAGGAGCCAAATCTCGTGCGCCATACTTACTCTTTCGTTTTACAAAACCTGTCTCTTGTGCAAGTTGTTGAAGAATATGTGGAGATAGATATCGCTGTAATTCTTTAGCGAACAAATAAAACTCATCTTGAATCGATAGATTCATACAAAAACACCATCCTTTCTGTATATTTCTACAAAAAGAATAACGCTTTCTATGAATTATGGATACAAATTCCTCTTAGGTTGATAGTAATGTATGGTGACCCCTATAGTCTATATTCCATTTGTTTAAGTGTTCATGCATTCTTGGTCAACAACCTGAGAACCAAATAAATGAGCTCTATTTTCAAGTTCACAAGACTTATTCCTTCTTAATTAGCTCTTTTTAGAGGTGATTTCGCATTTTGCTTCCGAGTTCCAAACCCTAATGCGATGGCAGCACCAATACAGCTAGAAAAGCAACCAGCAAACAAATACAATGATGGATCTGACTCGCCGATTAAAACGGAAGCTATTCCTCCAATTACCGGGAAAAGTGCAACCATATAGCCACTTTGAGCTCCTCCAATTTTTTCTACAAGCTTCAAATAGAATAACCATGCTACAAATGAAGCAACCAGGGTTAAATATAGCAACACAGATAAGTATGAAAACGATGTTGGAAATATAAATTCTTGTCCTTGAAATAATACAATTACTCCCATCAATATACTGCCCACTGTAAATCCAATGGCATTTGCATAGATAGGATTCACCTTGTGACTTGCATTTCGTGCCGAGCTGGCATCACCTACTGCTGTAAGAAGCGTACCTAAGATCGCAACCATAATCCCTTTTATGTCATTGGACCCTTGAAAGTTGTTCAAATTCGGATAGATGAGAATACATACGCCTAATACACCCAAAATCCCCCCAAACAAAACGCGTGAATGTAACTTTTCTTTTAAAAAAATCCGGAGAGTAATCGGGGTCAAAATCACCTTTAATGAAAAAATCAATGTTACGATTGCTGCAGAACTCAAAATTGTGGCGTAATAAAGGCATAAGTAGCTTAATGCAAAGTTACATACACCAAAAACTATTACAAACGGGATATCTTTTCTTGTTGGCCTCCCTCTTGGTCGAAGGAACCAAACAAGAATCAAAAATAAAAAGGCTGTCATAACTAAACGATAAGTTAAGGATAATTCCAAGCTGACAGGAGTTCCTTGAATTTTTACTGCAATAAAGTTGAGTCCCCATACAATCAAACAAAATATGTACATAAATATTGTCATAAGTTATCTCCCAGATCAAAATTTTTTCTAAATTCATTATTCATTTATACTGTCATTTCTAAAAGGTACAGTTTACAATAAACACAAATGACAGATGAGGTATTTCAATGATGAATGAACTAATATTTAATATCAATCGAAAAAGTAACACTCCTATGTACCAACAAGTTTATCAATACATACGTACCCAGATTTTATCTGGTAAATTAGAAAGGAATACAAAGTTGCCATCGATTAGACAACTTGCTCTCCAATTAGAGGTCAGCAGAAACACAACTCAGGTAGCCTATGAACAATTGCAATCGGAAGGATATATTCGAAGTGAGAACAAAAAGGGATTTTTTGTAGAGGCCACTATATCGGATGAGACGCTTAATTATGAACCCATTAGAGAACAGCATCATGAAAAAAATCAAACTGACATGAAAACTATTGACTTTAAGATTGGGACAGTGGATCAAGAGAACTTCCCTTTGAAAAAATGGAGAATGCTTACAAACAAAATCGTTAAAGACTCTAGCATGTTTTCATACGGAGAAAAACAAGGCGATATTAAATTAAGAAAGGTACTAGCAGATTACTTGTTTCAATCAAGAGGGGTTAATACTTCTGCTGAACAGATTATTATTGGCAGTAGCACACAACACTTGTTATTACTTTTGTCGCTGTTGCTAAAGCAAGACTATCATTATCTGGCAGTAGAAGACCCTGGCTATGATGTGGCAAGGGAACTATTTGCTCTTCAGTCATTTATCATTGATCCGATTCCGGTAAAAGAACAAGGCATCCAAGTCGATCGCCTTTTAAAGTCGCCTTCTAGACTTTTATATATCACTCCTACTCACCACTTTCCATATGGAGTGACTATCCCCGTCAATGAAAGATTAAAGTTAATTCAATGGGCAAAAAGGGTGGAAGGATATATTATTGAGGATGATTACGATAGTGAATTTCGATACATCCATCAACCTGTACCGTCTCTTCAAAGTTTAGATTCTAATGATAGGGTGGTTTATTTAGGAACTTTTTCAAAAGCACTGCTACCTTCTATCCGTGTCAGTTATATGGTTTTACCTAGGAGGCTAGTAAGTGAATATAAAAAGATACTCCCTTTACTTGAGCAAACATCCTCATCTATTCATCAGCGAACACTGGCGACCTTTATGGATGAAGGATATTGGTACTCACACTTAAGGAAGATGAAAGCTTTGTATAAACGTAAAATGAATCTATTGAATAGGGAATTACTAAAACACTTTAAGAATTATGTTGAAATAAAAGGTGGTAGCTCCGGAATTTTCGTTATTATTGAAGTTAAAACAAAAATGAGTGAAAAAATGCTAATTGAAAGGGCATATGAATACGGAATTGCAGTTTATCCTTGCTCGAAATATTTCTCGAAATGTATACCACGATATCCACATATTCAACTTGGATTGGGTAATTTATGTGAAGAAAAGATAATAAAAGGAGTATCTCAACTAGCAAAAATTTGGTTGTAATCTTGATTTTTTCCCTAAAAAAGTTTTTTCGTTTTTCCTATTAGCGGTAGCACCACATCGCTATCAAGCTAAGAAAATACAACTACCCCCAGAACGAGATTTTGTGCTAATTCGTAATAAAAAAGCTCATTTTTTCGTTTTGGGGTGGATTTGTTTTCTTAAGTTGATGGGCATGGGGCGGTACGCCATTATGATGAAGATGTTCATCCAACTGAACAGTTTGCTCTTTCCCCTGCGCATTGTGTGGGGATTTTTTCATAAAGAAAAGACACTCCAATGAGTGCCTTTTCTTTACTAGTAAGTAAATCAGCAAAAGCAGCTAGCTCCAACTATGATTAATAATATAAAGAGCACAACGACTAAGGCGAATCCACCACCAAAACTACTGCAACTACCTCCAAAGCCCATAACAGTTCCTCCTTTTAGATAAGAGGGGAGAACATTGGGTCATTCTTGTGTTTTAACGGGTTTACATTACTTTATGTTTTATAATGATGAATGAGCAGGTCCTTTAAGAAATAAAGAAAAGACACCATAAGGTGCCTTTCTCCGACTTGAACCACTTTAATTTTAATAATATGTATTGGACTCCCATCCAATTACCATTTTACCATATTTATCTACATTTACTTTTGAGAAATATGATTCAAATCAGTATTTCATTCAAAAAACACTTTTTCGAGTTCTTTTGACTATTCAACTTTTAAATCAATCTCTTTATCCAACATATCACCATTAAATTGTAAAACTAATCCTTTAGCATATTTCGGTACATCGAATACAATTTTTCCTAACGAACTTGAATCTGGATTAAGAGTATCAAATTTAAATGTAGCATTATTCACAGCTTTAAGTGCTAATTGAGCTTCAGTAGAACTGTAATATTCTCTTCCTAGATCATCAATTAATTTAAAGTTTTTGCTATTTAGTGTAATAGGTTCCTCTTGACGATTCATAACGTAGACTTCTAAAGCTTTAAATATGCCCTGTGCTTTTACATCTTCATTACCTATAACATTTAGTGTCGGCTTTTTTCAATTAATGTGCAATAATAGTACGAATATTCATTCTATATAAGGTAAGGACAGAATTCTTTTCATATTTATGATGAAATAAAAGTGAAACTATAAATTCTGAAGGGGTGATTGGTATGAAAATTACAATAATGGCTGATATTCATGGAAATAAAGATGCCTTACAAGCTGTACTAACAGATATTAATAACCGAGGGATTCAATCTATTTATAATTTGGGGGATAGCTTATATGGTCCTTTATTTCCACTGGAAACCTATGATCTTTTAATGAACCAAAATATTCAAAGTATTAAAGGGAATTGCGATCGAATTTTATTAGAGCCTAATAGGTCTAATTTAACAGTTCAATATGTACAGAATTTATTAGAGGATGAGCATAAAACGTGGATTTCTAATTTGCCTAATTTCTTACAAACCGATGATTTCTATTTTTGTCATGGAACACCGACAAGTGATGAAATATATTTGTTAGAGGAAATGAACTCTAGTGGATCAGTACTTAAAAAGACAGAAGATATTATGAAATTAGTAAGTGGTATTCCACAAAGGCTTATTTTTTGTGCACATACACATATACCAAGAGTCATTTATCTTCCAAATGATAAAATAATTATTAATCCAGGAAGTGTTGGGCTACCCGCCTATGAAGATGAATTACCAATCTATCATAAAATGGAATCAGGTTCACCATTTGCTAATTATACAATTGTTACAAAACAAGAAAATGATTGGATGATAGAGCAATTACATATTCCTTATAATCAAGATGGAGCAATTAACAAAAGTGAAATAAACGGTCGCTTAGATTGGGCTAGAGCAGTGAAAACAGGAAGAATTTAAAAATAAGAGAACTTTAGCAGAAGATGTGACATGTCGACTTAAAACAAAGTTGTACTGTTTATAAAAAAGTCATGCCATTTTGAAGAAAGTTAAACCGTTTATAAAAAAGATGTACCAAAATTAACTACACTCTGTTATTTCACTAAAGGTGCAGGATAGTTGTGCGAAATGTTTCTAGCTTAAATGGAGAATGGTCACATTACTCTGGTAAAGGCTAGACCGTTTCATCTTGATGAAACGGAAGGATTATATCGAAGAGTCGAATGATAGGGTAACGCCTTGAAAGGCTCTCTCTGCGTCGAATAGCACGACATTGAGTAAGAAGTTTCGTGTTATAAGCTCGGCAAATAGGCGTGAGAATTTACCGTAACAGTATCGGCTGACGAAAACCTTACCCGAGGGGGCGGTGTAAATTATGATGCTTGAGTTGAACAAATATAGTGAGAATGCAATGCACCTTACAATAAGAAATGGGGTTGCTGACGAACTTTCGAATGTACGGGTCTAGACCTGCAATACATAGAAATGTGTATCTCACCTTGTGTGAAGTTAGTAGTGGATGAGTAAAACTAGCTAATATGAAAATCCATGATACATTACAGGCGTATGAAGATTAACAGGCTCACAGGAAGCACCTACGTTTGTTCTATAATAGATATAATTCAACGTTGTAAGCTGATAACGTGGAGGGCTTACTCCCTTTGAAGCGTTGAGTTGGAAAGCATTTGTGAGATTAGCGAATGTATAACTTCTCTTTATATCAGTGAAAGTGGTGGCACAGTATCGATGAAATGTCCAATCCACATGGAGGGATAGCCACTAGACTAATGAAGGATTATTTGTTCATGCAAGGCAAATCTTTATCGATTAATAAGGTTTTTGTGAGACTAATAGAGGTTCACCTTTTGCGAAAGGCACCGACTTATTAATACGGAAGAATTGAGGCTCTGAAGATACACAGTATCAGAAGTGTCAATGAGCAAATAAATTTGGATTAGTTGGGGCGCCGTATGCGATGAAAGTGGCACGTACGGTGCTAACGAGGGGAAAAGGGAGCGATAACTTCAAACTCTTACCTATTCGTATGAATAAAAAAATAATATTGAAAATTGGTTATAGGGAGGAGAAATATCCGAATGGTTATTTTATGAAATTAGATAGGCAACACAGATACACCTAATTTTTATTAAGATGCTAATTTAAAATAGAGGTGATTGTCTTGGATATTGATGTAAAAATTGAACAATTATTTTTAATTGAAGAACATCTTAATGAGCTTTCAGAACTTTTAATAAAGGTCGTAGAAGATGGGGCTTCGATTGGATTTTTACCACCAATGGGAAAAGTAGATGCAGAAAAGTACTGGGAAACCGTTCTTAGCCCCGAAGTGATTTTATTTGTTGCTAAATCAAACAATCAAATTGTTGGAAGTGTACAGTTACAATTATCGACGAAGCAGAATGGAAGCCATAGAGCTGAAATCGCAAAATTAATGACACACCCCAATTATCGACGTAATGGTATTGGTCGTTTACTTATGCAAAGGGCTGAAGAAATAGCAAAACAAAAGGATAGGTCATTATTAGTTCTTGATACAAGAGAAGGAGACTCTTCCAATAAACTATATACTTCATTAGGTTATATTCAAGCTGGGCGGATTCCTAACTATGCGAAATCTGAGAATGGTGAATTAGCTGCTACCATCTTCTACTATAAAAATAACAATTAATCTTCTTAAAACAGAGTTCGTTCGTGATCGTCATTTCGCAAGTTTAGAAGAATTGATTTTAGAATTGAACGACTACGTAAACTGGTTTAACAATGTTAGAATCCATGGCACACTAGGCTATTTGAGCCCTGTTCAGTACAGGCAGGAACACCTTAAAAAAATTGTCTAGTTTCGTGTTGACATACCAACCTAAATTCTGAGAATCCTTGAAAAATAAAGGAGCTTACATATCTAATATGTAAGCTCCTTTGATTTAGAGGTCATCATTCAAAAATGAATCCATTATTTAAAAGAGCCAATTTTGAAGGGAAGCACTGATTGTTTACTTTTTATTCACATGATAGTATAGTTCGAGAAGGTCTTCCACAGGAATGTTATTTATTTTCATACCCGTTATATCACTCTGCTGTATTTCCACGTTCCTAAGGTTACTATTATTTATTTTACTACCTTTAAGGTCACACCTTTCAAATGTGATTGGATTACCTTCATCTCCAAGACTTGTATCAACGAAACGAACCCCATCTAAAGTCACCAAAGCCATTTCACTATTAGAAAAATTTAGATCGGCAAACAATGTATTTCTAAAATTTATATTGTGGAACTTTGAATGACTAAGATTACAATTATTAATGTGGCTGCTCATCAAGTTACTATTGCTAAAAGAACTACCCTCTAAAGTTACTTGATAACACTCCGTTTTAGCCATATTACAGTTTTCATATTGAGTACCTGAAATGTCCTCATTTTCAACTGATTTTTCTATCCCTAATGGGGTTTCTATTCTCTTTATATAACAATATTCATCTTCGGTTTTAAAGGTTGCTTGATATCCCATTTTTTCATAAAAGTAGTGATTGTTTAGCTGTCTACTAGATGTTTCAAGATCCCAGGCTCGCACATTCGGAAACTCTTTTTCTATCAAATCTATGACCTTTGAGCCTATGCCTTTACCTTAAGAGTCAGGGTCTACAAAAATACGGTCTATTCTTCCGAAAGATTTACCGGAAATCGTGACAATAATTCCACCCACAATTGTTTTGTTGCATATAACCTTGAAGTAATTTAACTCCTTAATCATATACTTAGTCATTTCAATTGAAGAGTACCCTGGTGGCTGAATATTATAGTCAATTATATTCTCTTGATTTGGAAGCCATTTTTTTGCTTCTTTATCAAAAGTTCTTTTCTTAATTTCTGTTAACTTTTCAGCATCCGTAATAGATGCTTTCTCGATCCTTATCGTTGACATTTAGACGTCCCCTTTAAACTTAGCGTTGGGTACCTGTAACCCTTATATTACCATATCTGAACTGGCTTAATTTTTCAACTGGGCTACTTCAATAGTTTAAGAAGCTATACTAAACTAGCCCCTAAGAGTGAGTTATATATGCTTATAAATATCTGCGTAAGCAACCTTTAATTGCTCACATAATTGCTTGTTCCCACCTTCCAACTTCTTGAGACGGCGTTGTAGCTACATAATAAACGAACTAGACTAAATATGTAAGCTACTGTTTATATTTCTAACATCTATAAAAAGAGAGGATATTCGTCTCTATATTGAACGAACAATCCTCTCTTCATAATACTCTAATTAACGTACAATTTTCCCGAAATGATATAGTGACCCCTACTAGAAGAATAATGGCTTTTATGTTGATTAATGTCTTCTTCTAAAATTTTAAATTTATTATGTCTATTTTTTTGAAATTACAGTAAACATCCCCGTCATGTTGGGTGAGTAATCTTTAAAATCATATTTTTCATAGAATGATTTTTTACCTTGTGATGCAAACAAACCAATAAACGCTTTATCTGGGGCATTCCGATTTAAGTATTCAACCAAAATATTCATTATTTCCTTTCCAATACCATTCTTTTGATAATCTGGATGAACCACTATATCTTGAATATAGAAATAGATAGCCCCATCGCCAACAATTCTCCCCATACCCACAATTTGATCATTATCATTGACTGTGATGCAGTGAATAGAATTTTGAAGTGATGTTTCCACCACTTCAAAATTCATATAATTAGTCCATCCGACAGAGTCACACAAATATTTGTATTCTTCCAATGTTGGAATGTTATTTTTAATCTCATATTTCTTCAAAATGTATCCTCCAAGACTTCAATTTCACCAAATAAAGTATATTCGACACAATTTTATCTAATCCTCTTACTAACTTAACCTGCCCCGTTAGGTTTTCCGCTTAACGTTGTAAATCCGCATAAACCTGACGCTACCCCATTCTGTAATTAAGAATTCTAGTTATAACATACACTTAGTAAAATCAGTGTATGTTTTTTGTGTAGTTCAACTATTCAGTTGAAATGTATAGTTGAACTGTATATAATAATTATTAAGTTAAACTGTATAGTTGGACTTAATACTAGGAGGTGAATGAATGAAGCATAGATTACTGCCGTTATCCGAAACGATGCATTATATATTATTAGCGTTACGAGAGCCGTTACATGGCTATGCAATTATGCAAAAAATAGAACGAATGAGTCAAGGGAATGTAATTTTAGCAGCTGGCACTCTTTATGGTGCAATCGAAAATTTGAGTAAACAAGGTTGGATCGAACCGGTAACAGGTGAAACAGGAAGACGTAAAATATACCAGATTACACATACTGGAGAAGAAATTTTAGGAATCGAAAAAAGAAGGTTGCAACATGTATTATCACTCTATGAAATGAGGTAGTTCGATGAAGAAATTTAAGTTATTTACAAATGTTTTAAACGAACAATTTTGGTTAAACGATATGCTTGCTCAAGGCTATACATGTACCAGTGTCAATCCGTTTGGGGTATATACATTTAAAAAAACAAATATCAAAAAAGTAATGCGCCTTGACTATCAAGATTATATGAGCAAGGAAAAATACGATGAATACGTTGCAATACATGAAGACTTTGGCTGGGAGCATGTTTATGGTAGTCGCTTCGGTAGCATGCACTATTGGCAAAAGGAAGAGGATGGGCGTGATGAAATGTTCTCTGATCAAACGTCTCGAGTCGCTTTTTACAAGCGATTATCGAACTATTCGTTTACGTGTGCGATGATGTCTTTTATGTACACAATTGTGTTATTTAACGGTCCGTCATTTATTCGTTTATTCAATCCTAAAGTGAGCTATTTAACAGAGGGATTATGGGAAAAGGAAGGGACAGCGTTTTGGAGTACTTTTTTATTTGAAACTCCATTTGCTATGCTTCGCTTTTTATCACCTTGGATTTTTATCATTGCATTCCTTTTCTTCTTGTATTCCTATTCACAATATAATAAGAAAAAGAAAGAATTAACTTAAGTTGAAACATATGAATGTTACATAAGGAAGCGTTTATGCAATATCCGGTTTCTGAAATGTTTTTTAACCCAGGCATCACCAAAAGTGTATTGTCCACTTTTAGTGATGCTTTTTCATCTGTACATTTAGAATAAGTTTAAAAACAATGTAACAAAAAAATGAATAAAATTAATATCTAATATATTTTATTTCGATTAGATAAAAAATATTTCATTTTTGTTACAAAAAAATATTGATTATATTTAAACATCATAATATAATTCTGTTTATGGAAATAAAGACTAAAATTATTCATTATTTGGGGGATATGGAAAATGAAGAAAGCTATTTTACCAGTTTTAATGTCTGCAATGCTTGTAGTTCCTGCGGTATCACATGCTGAAAAACAAGAAAATGTGAAACAGACCACTGCAAAGGCAGAACAGACAATGCAAAAAAGTGGTTGGGTAAAAGAGGGAGATACATGGTATTTCTATGATCAAAAAGGTATGAAGAAAATAGGTTGGCTACAAGATGGAGGAAAATGGTATTATTTTGATGCAAGCGGAAAAATGCAAACGGGTCCTATTGAAGATGGAAATAATAGATTTTACTTATTAGGAGCAGACGGTGCACTGCATACTAATGAAGGATGGGTTCAATATGAAGGAGGTTGGTATTACGTTCTCCAAGGCGGAAATCTACACACAGGTCATCTTAAATATAATGGTAAGACATATTTTTTAAGTGGATATAGTAATGGGAGAATGCAAACAGGTTGGATAGGAGAATACCGCACTGCTAGCTATTATTTTGAAGATGGATCCATGGCAACTGGGTGGAATTTAATTAAGAATGAGTGGTACTACTTTAATAACGAGGGTATTAGCTATAATGGCTGGTTAAGCTATAACTGAAGCTGGTATTACTTTGTTGCTGGAAAGATGCAAACAGGCTGGGTACAAGATAAAGATAATTGGTACTATCTAAATGAAGATGGCACGATGAAAACTGGCTGGATACAAGATAAAGGGAATTGGTATTACTTAGATGAAGATGGACGTATGTCTTTAAAGTTAAAAACTATTAATGAAAAGACATATTACTTTGGTTATGAAGGGGTTATGTCTACAGGATGGGTAAGTTTTGGTAAATCCGATGCTGATGCAGTATGGCGTTATTTCATAGAAGATGGTTCTATGGCTACGGATTGGAGAAAAATTGAAGGTAACTGGTATTATTTTGATAACTACGGATATATGGCTACTGGATGGAAGAATATCAATGGAAAATGGTATCAATTTGCCGATAATGGCGTTATGATATAACAAAAGGCCTTTTAAATTGAATATATGACACCAGATATCTATTTTAAGATATTTCTATAATGAGAAAAGACACCTGAGAGGGTGTCTTTTTGGGTGTTATCCCTTCTTATTAATCTAGAAGGAATAATGTTTTTAACAATAATGGGTAGTAAATCTTCTTAAGTTGATGGATGTGGCGAGCCCCCTTTATAAATAAAATTTGGATATAAACGTTGAATTTTAAAATTAACCCCTTTGTTTTATATTTATTTTCCAGAATGCCCCTCATTCCTTGAATCGTTTCAGTACCCCTTAAAGGCTTGCTTGCAATGCGAATATCTAGGGATAGAAAAAAATGTTAAAAGGGTTCGAATTTTTTTGTGAGCGCTTACATATTATGATACTATTAAATTGCAATAATAAATTATAATGATAGTTTATTATTACAATTTAATACAGGAAGTATAGGAGTAATGAAGGATGAAGAACGAAACATTATTACAGCAATACTATCCGTTCGTTACATTCCTATCGAAGGTAATGGGAAGAAATTGTGAAGTCGTATTGCACGATTTATCAAGGCCGGAAAGCTCTGTCATTGCTATTGAGAACGGGCATATAACTGGTCGTAAGATCGGGGACGCACCTACAAACTTAGTGTTAAAGGTACTTCAAGAAAAAACATATTTAACGCGTGATTTTATCGCTAATTACAAAGCAGTAAATAAGGATGGAAAGGTCTTTCGCTCCTCTAGCTTTTTCATTAAGAATGATAAGAAAGAGTTAGTGGGGATTCTATGTGTAAATGCTGATGTGGCACATTATGCAAAGGTAAAAGAGATGATGGATCAGTTTTTATCATTTTCTGATGAGATGGTTAATCTTGAAGCTAAACAAGCGGAAGAAGAGACACATGCATTTGAGCAATTGCATGGAAAAGTGGAAGATGTTCTATCTACAATTATTATTCAAACGATGGAAACATTTGACGTGCCTCCGGAGAGGCTGTCAGCGAAAGAAAAGATGAATGTTGTACGTGATTTACATGACCAAGGAACATTTCTATTAAAAGGTAGAGTATGTGAGGTGGCGAAAATGTTAAAAACATCTGAGCCAACTATATACCGTTATTTACAGAAGATTAAAGATGAAAACAATTAATTTTTGCGAAAACTTATTCATCATTTCACATGATGGGTGGTTGAAAGATAGGGGGGGCAATTTGTGAACAAGAATAGTATATTACGTGTGTTAGAGAAAGAATTAGTCGTTGCTTTAGGGTGTACAGAGCCAGTGTCGATTGCGTTAGCCGCAGCTACCGCAAGAGATTATATGAAGGGCGACATACAGTCAATTGAAGTACTTGCAAGTACAAATGTCATTAAAAATGCAATGGCGGTTGGTATACCAGGAATGAAGGCTACTGGAATTGACTTTGTTGCTGCTTTAGGGGTGTTAGCAGGAGATAGCAAAAAAGATTTAGAAGTGTTAGCCGGAATCTCAGAAGAAGATGAAGAACAAGCAATCTCTTTAGTAGAAGCGGGGAAAGTGTCTGTAGAATTAGCAGATACGTCTAAAAAGCTATACATTGAAGTGAAGTTTACGACAGACGAGGGATATGCAAGGGCTATTATTCAGGATAATCACACATTTATCGCATTAGTAGAAGCGAATGGGGAGCTTGTTTATAAGAATGGATGTGGAAATACACACTTTGCCACTTCTGAAGAAGAACGTGATGAACTAACGATTCCAGAAATATATGAATTTGTTACGACTGTAGATGTAAAGGAATTGGTACTTGTAAAAAAGAGTATTGAACTGAATCGTAATGTGGCATTAGATGGTTTGTCGAATGAATATGGCTTACAAGTTGGAAAAACATTAAAGGCAAATGTATTGAAAGGAATTTTATCAGATGATTTAACAACTCATGCGATGGCATTAGCAGCTGCTGGTTCAGATGCACGTATGGCCGGTTCGACAATGCCAGTAATGGCTAACTCAGGAAGTGGTAATCAAGGGATTGCCGTAACGATGCCTGTAGTAGCCGCAGGTGAGAAATTAAATGCTTCGGAAGAAGAGCTAATTCGTGCTGTTACGTTAAGTCATTTATTAGCGATTTACATTAAAAATCAGTTTGGACGTTTGTCTGCACTTTGTGGTGTAACAGTTGCTGGTGCAAGTGCATCGGCTGCTATTACGTATTTATTAGGTGGAGATATTGAAAAGATAAAGTATGCAATCCAAAATACACTTGGAAATGTGACAGGGATGATTTGTGACGGAGCAAAAGCAGGATGTGCGATGAAGGTAGCAACTTGTTCAAGTGCAGCTGTACAATCTGCACTGTTAGCCTCACAAGGAATGTGTATCTCTGCTACAGATGGATTTATCGAAGCAGATGTTGATAAAACAATTGAGAACTTTTGCCGATTAGGAAATGAAGGTTCATCGAATATGGATAAGATCATGCTAGAGATGATGATTAATAAAAGAAAATAGTAGTGATGTATCACTGTGGATGTTATTAATAATCAGTAGAGTCCATGTACATCCTACTGAATAAACCATAATCATACAGCAAATATTTCATTTGAAATTGTATTATCCGACCAATCCATCGGTGGAGTAGCAGCTGGTATGAGCGCATCCGCGAAAGCGAAAGGGGTACGGAAACGATTTGAGGTATGAGGGGCCACTACGAAAGAATTTTAAATTAATGCAATAAAAACCGTAGAAATTAATCATTTCTACGGTTTTATGTTTATCTAAATGTAGCTTTGAAATAAAGTTTGAGCAAACAGGATTCCTCTTTAGGGGTCACAATACCATGCCCATCAACTTAAGAATATTCACAATCCTAAAAAGTAAAAACGTTATTCTTTCTAAGCAAGCTAGATTATTAGACAGGATACCGTTTTTTGTACTTATAGTTATTAAAATCTCTTAAGTTGATAGTGATATGGTGACCCCTATTATATCTCGCGTATCAAATCGAATACACGTATTGATCTTTCTAAGTTAGAAATTGGACAAGAAGATTTTTATCCAAGTTTCACACATATGGATCGTATTCTATTAGAAGTACTAGATTCACATTCTATTTTATTAGAAGAAAAACAGATCTATTTGCAATTACAAGTTTCTGATACATTGCCTAAGCTCTGGATTATGCCTTGTAAGATAGCACGGGTTATCAGTAATTTGTTACATAATGCAATTTGATATTCTCCAGTGTCTGGAACGATTGAGTTAATTGTAGAGGAAAATAAGTAGAAGCATCACGTTCAATTCATTGTACGTGATGAAGGAGAAGGCATTGCTTATAGTGATCAACTGCGCATATTTGAACGCTTTTTTAGAACAGATTCATCAAGAAGCTCACAATCTGGGGGATCTGGACTTGGATTAGCCATTGCACAATCATTAATTGAAATGCACAAAGGCGAAATTGGTGTACGAGATCGTTCAGGCGCTAAACAGGGGAGTGAATTTTGGTTTACTCTTCCCGTTACATCAGCAAAGAAATAAGATGATTGCAAGACTTTTGTAACATTTATGAAAGCAAATTGAAAGGGATATATAATAAGATGAATAAAGCAAAGTTGATTTTATTTTAACTCAGAAGTAAAAAGTATAAGCAATGTACAGTATAATCTTATGTTTTATAGTTTCATTTACCTCAACAAGTGCAATTAAAACATAGGATTTAAAATTAATTGGCTCAGATGTGCTAGAAAAATAAGTTTGAGCAATCCCTTTCCCCCTTATTTTCGAAATCACTTTGAAAAATGACATGGAATTCATATTCCATGTCATTTTTAGTGTAATGAATAAAATTTTTGTTTTATATATTATTATATTGTTATGTTATTTTGTTACCTCTTACCTATATAAATCCATTTTCATTTTTTTACATATAAGTTTTTGATATGCAGAAGAAGAGATGACTTGAACTCAAGTTCTTTCTTTGTTTTAACCCTCGCATGTGGCAGAAAAAGCTCTCAAACGCGCTCAGATGTCCTGATCCTCTAAAAAAAAGCGGGGTTTTTATGTTGTTCTTCTCCATAAATACTTCTAATTTATTATATTTTCTCCCACTTATTAATGTTTAATATTTCTATTTATTACAGTTTGCGTAATATAACACAACCGTTGAAAGATATTTAAAATAAAATGAATTTCCCGGCACCTATTTTAGATAAGTCGGTAATAAAAGGTATAAACAAAGAGTGAAGAACAACGTGATGAATGAAAAGACAAAAAGAAGTTATGATAATTTCTCGGTGCTTATTATTTTACAGTATTGTGTTTAAGAAATCTAAATCTTACTAAGGAAGGAAAACAAAAATGAAAAAAACATTTAAAATAAGTGGATTTGGAAAAAAAGTGATTCCTGCCACAGCGGCATTAGGTATTCTTTTTTCTGTAGCTCCTGTTGCAGAGAACCAGGCAAGCGCAAAAATAAGTGCAGGGGTTATAGCTAAAGTGCTAGATGTAACTATTACTTCATTAGGAGCAGCGAAAGATATTTATGAAGCAGTTGGCGAAGAGGTGGGGGGGTGCTGACCTAACTAATTACGCGGGTCCATATGCAGAGAATGTATCTTACAGAGCTCCTAACTTTAAATCGGGGGAATTTAATCTTTCTGTGCATCATACGAAAGATGATGGGAATTTTACTAAATCGATTAAAGTTCTCTATCAAAATGGGAAAAGTGAGATTCACAACTTAAAATCGGACAACAGCTTCAGATTACAGAAGTAGGTACAATCGTAGATCTAGAACCAGATGCAAAATCTGCTGCAGAACACAATCTTCTTTACATTACACAAGCACAATTGGATGAAGGTAGAACTGGAGTTGCGCTTAATCAAAAAATTACCTTATATGTCGAAAAAACATCTGGTCAAAACAAAGTTCTTGTTGATGAATTTTATAAGAAAAAATTCGGAGCAAATTCTCTTGACGGCTTTAAAGGATTAGGAGTGGACCGTTTTTCTTATTTAACAGAAGAACAAAAAAAGTTAGCAACATTGACTTCACAACCAACAAGCAGAGAAACTCTTTCTAATTATGTCACGAATAATCCTGAAGCTCTCGCAGATTTTAATAACCGATCAAGTAATATTTTAGCAGATACCTCTCAAATCCTAGAGACACCTATTACATCAGTATTTAGCATACTAAAGGATGGTAACCCTTATCAAATTATTCCTTATAAAAAGGGGACAAATAAAGTAATTGTTAAAAAAGGCTCGAAATATCTTTCAGGAAAAGAAGTAGGTTCGCTTCAATATTCAGATGTGATTGGTGATGATGAAGTGTTTGAACTTGTCCTGATTGACGAGAAGTCTTATGACAATAAATTTCAGTTCCATTTGGTAAATAAGAATGGTGCACATCTGGTTGCGGGAATTAGCTCTCAATTATTCCACACGCCAGATCATGGTGATAAACTTTATTTTACTGCAAAAACTAATAATGAAGTTCACAACTGGTTAAAAGAATGGTATCCAGGTAAAGGAAATGAGATACCGAAGTATGAAAAGATAGAGTTCAAAGAGGATAGCAAAGATAGTTCCCTATGGACTGCATATGATTCTGGCAAATTGATAACGAATAATTGGGTGGAAAGAGATGGTTCCCGTTATTATGCAAATTCTTCAGGTGTTCTTTTAAAGGGCTGGAAGGAAATCAACGGGAATATGTATTATTTTAATCCAAATTCTAACCAAATGGTTGTAGGAAATGGTCGAGAGATTGAAGGGAAGTACTACGACTTTAATGATTCAGGTGTTCTGCAACGATCAGCGTGGAGAGATCTGCATTATTCTGATGCTTCTGGAGCGTTCATTAAAGAAGGTCTACGAGAAATCGAAGGTAAAATTTATTATTTCCAAAATTATGTGGCAAATACAAATGAAATACGCCTAGAAGATCAAAATGTTATTCTTTATTTTTCTGACAAAGGTGTAATTGAGAAGGCTTCTGATTTGAATGGGAAAGCACTAGATACTATTACTCGTGTTAATCTTGACGGGAAACGACTAGTATTTGAGAGAGACGGCTCTATTAGAAAAACAGGAGTATCTAAAATCTTTTTACCTGGATTTGATACAGAGAAGCAGGCTGCAATCGTATATTACAGCTTAGAAGAAGGGGATTCCTATTCTGGTTGGAAGGAAATTGACGGAAAAAAATACCGCTTTAAAGATGGCATACACTATACTTTAGATGGTCATGAAACCATTGAAGGAAAAAGATATTATTTTAATAATGACGGACAAGCTATGATGACAGGGTTTGAAAAAGTAAATGGTAAGATATACCATTATGATGATAAAGGCGTAAAGCAGACAGGGTTTGAAAAAGTAAATGGTAAGATATACCATTATGATGATAAAGGCGTAAAGCAGACAGGGTGGCAAGAAATAGATGGTAAAACATGGACGTTTGATGACAAGGGACACAGACGTTAATAATACCAAAAAGTTTATTTTTTACTTATGAAAGAAATCTTACAAAACTGTCATCTTGATGTAAGGTTATTAGATAGTACAACTATTATTTCAATGTAATAATAAAGGTATAAGGAATACATACATAGAAAAAATATAATAGACAGAGGTAATTATAAGATGATTTTAAAACTAGCATTTATACTTTTTGGAGTACTCTTAGTATTATGGGGT
>NZ_JAEHBX010000074.1:0-20508 GCF_016483395.1 Bacillus cereus group sp. N21 | reverse complement strand
TCCCCTCCAAGTAAAAGTGTAACATCCATGTTTATTCATGGTCTTTTTACACTGTCTACCTTAAGGGGATAATATCATACTATAAAAGTAGCGATTGTCCTTCTTGCCCGATCTGTGAGAAAGAACGAAAACCGGAAAGTGGATTTCTTTCACTTCTCTCGGCACCAGCAAGAAGAGCATTGGAACACAATGAAATAACTTCTTTGCAGCAGCTCTCAAAATGTAGTGAGAAAGAGATTTTACAACTGCACGGTATGGGGTCAGCATCTTTACCAAAACTTAGAACTGCTTTGAAGGAAAGTGGGTTATCATTCAAAGGCTAAACAATAAGAATGATTACACTTATTGAAGCGCGAACAAGAAAATCAAAAGAACGAAAAAAGTAGGAGAACAATTCTCCTACTTTTTTTAAGCCGTTCCAATTTGATCTTGATCTGCAACATCTGAATCGAATGTATTTGTTGCGCTGACACCGTTAAATGTATTAACAACAAAAGCAACATTTGATGCTCCTGAACCGTTATATGCCTTTGTATTTTCCTTAGGAGAGACATTATAGAAGTCACCTAAGTTAAAAGAGCCATTACTATTTTGAACAACGAGGTTTCCAACGACAGAGGGCATGTTATTCACCTACTTCATCAGTCTTCTTTAACATCACTATATGATTTATTTGTTGAAAGGTGCATCTGTGATATATTGGCGGATTTGGAGAATACGTGAATTATTAAATGCGTAGTCAACGGAGCCAATTTGAAAGCAAGCAGCATTTAATAAGGAACGAATCGTAACATCATTGACTTCAATAAAGGGACATTCATTTATAATATTCATTTTGACATCAGTTGATCGAGTGGGAATTGTGATTTCATCATCTGTAAAGATTTCATAAGCATCTAATTTTCCTTCGCCTTTTAAATAGTAAGGAATTTCACGGTGTACAATAAGCGCTCGGCTTTTTAATTCCATCTGTTTTGCGTCGCCAACTTGAAAAACACCAGCAATCCCCATAGAAATAACTTTGGATTGATGAACAACTGAAATGTGCTGAAGCATAAAGCTCCCTCCTTAACCTGGAGTAGTAGGCACGTCAGTTACGAGAGGTATAAATGGACCCCCAGTAACTGATTCGAAAGGTGTATCGAGAATAGAAGAGAGAATGAGAAGGTTCGCATCACCGATTAAAAAAAGTGCAGATGAAGATACCCCGTTCATTTTAATCTGACCAACTTTCATTTCACGATTAATCACGTTAAAATTCATATAAACTTACTCCTTTCGAAAATTGTTCGGTATGTGCTGAATAAAGGAAAGGAATGCTTTATCAATATCTTGTTTCATAGCTTGAATAATTGCATCTTTCATATACTGAGGATCTGATGTAATCTCTTCATACGGTTGTACTTGT
The DNA here is from genome assembly GCF_016483395.1 of Bacillus cereus group sp. N21. Classification (NCBI taxonomy): domain Bacteria; kingdom Bacillati; phylum Bacillota; class Bacilli; order Caryophanales; family Bacillaceae; genus Bacillus; species Bacillus cereus group sp. N21. The sequence goes on along the minus strand of NZ_JAEHBX010000074.1, from coordinate 19,100 downwards.
GATAAATAGTAAGGAAGGCGATGCTCCATTTGTTTTTTTATATCATCAATCATCATTTGTCGATACATATCATCGAGTGGTGTCCGCTGTTCTTGTTCAAAATGAAGAATTCTATTATATGCTTCTTCATCTAAATAGCGATGCATTTCTTGAATAATGCCTTGATAAAAATCAGGAGTTGTTTGTGTTTCTGGATTTACTTTTAATGTTTCTGTATCTACTTGAAAATCTTCAATTTGTTGTCCTTTAGTTGCGAATGGATTTAAGCCGATATTTAACGTACCATTTAAGTTTTCTACTTTTAATTGATCGAATTTATATTCTACTTTTCCTATAGAAGAGGAGGGCCGGCCTTTTAGTTCATCAAGTTCTTCCCTTAATGTCCGTACTTGCTCTTCTAATGCATGAATTGCTTCTTGTTGTTTTTGAAGAACTTGTTGAAATTGTTGTAGGTAAATATATATATCTTGATTCACTGTGTGAAACCTCCTTTTCAATAGGGAGGGGTGTGTATGCTTGCTCTATATGTTTATGATATAAAGAGCTTAAGAAGAACCCATCATCGGTTTAATAGAAATAATTTGTCCTTTTGATTTCAAGGGGCGAAGTGGCGCTGTAAATCCACCGGTATTGGAAAATTTAGATAATGCTTTAATGCTGCCGGCACTTCCAATTTGAAAAACGGAGGATGTTGTAATGCTCTCAATTCTTATATTGTTAATGATAATACTTTGCTGTACATAAAAGTTCACTTACGAATCGCCTCCTTTAGTTGGATCCAATTATAGCTTGATCGATTATGTCTGTATCATTGACTGTTGTCGCATTTTGATAATTGTATACTGAAATATTTTCACCAACATTAAAAGAACCAGCTCCTGCAAAAGCACGTGAGTAACTAATCGGTCTAATTGCAAATACATCTCCAACATGAAAAATACCACTTGATCCAATGTTAACGATATGAATATGTCCAACCATCGCTGGCATAGCAAACACCTTTCATAAATAAAATTTTTACTGCTGTTATCATCCATGTTCTATATGAAAAATCAATATCCTTTTCTATTATTGTATGGGCGTTTTCATTAAAATGTGTCTTTTTTCAAATAAAAGACACACACTTCATTGTGTGTGTTCGTCTATAGTATAAGTTGAGGTAAAATCCACTTTCAAAAGCCAAACCACATTTAAGAGCCTGTCCAGTTCTTGGCTACAATTCACTGTTTTTTGAGAAGTTATTCCGTAGCGTTCAGCAAAATACATCATTTTCTCACGTTTTTTTTCAATCGCTTGCTCAAACATAGAATCGGCTCCATCTCTTTATAAATTTTAAGTATATATGTAGTACATATTATACAAAAGTTCCATAAAAAAGAAATAGCTTCGATAAAAAAAGTAAAAATTCTACATTTTATTCCAAAATAGCATCGGACAGTGTGAAAAATGAAGAATCTTGTAAAAATTAAAATGTATTGGCAGGTTTTTTTTAAAGGAATGCGAATACAATTACATTGTATGAGTTTTAGGATGGAGAGTGGAAATCATGCGGTTTGTTACAGTGAAGAAGGAAGAGAAAGTATTTGTTGGCATTGTGGATGAGTATGAAGAAAAAGTGCTGCATATTAGAGAAGCACAGCGGCAAAAAGGCGAAAGGATTACAGTTCCTATTACAATGCTAGAGTGTATCGAAAAAGGAAATGCTTTTATTGAAAAGGTGGTAGAAATTATAAATTGGGCAAAGGAAAATGAAACGACGGCGTATTATCCATTGCAAGACGTTAAAATATTAGCACCTATTCCAAGACCAAGAAAGAATATTCTTTGCGTCGGAAAAAACTATCGTGATCATGCGATAGAGATGGGTGGAGAAGAGTCTATTCCGAAAGATATCATGATTTTCACAAAGGCGCCGACGACGGTTATCGGGAATGGAGAGAAAATTCACAGTCATCCGCATGCAACGAGTGAACTAGATTATGAAGGAGAACTCGCAATTGTGATTGGGAAACGTGGAAAACAAATTGCAAAAGATAAGGCGCTTGAATATGTTTTCGGTTATACAATTGTAAATGATATAACTGCTCGAGATATTCAAAGAAAACATAAACAATTTTTCTTAGGAAAAAGTTTTGATACATTTTGCCCAATGGGGCCGTATTTAGTTCATAAGACGGCTATTGAAACCCCGAATCAATTAGATATTGAAACAAGAGTGAACGGAGAGGTTCGGCAAACTTCAAATACTGCAAACATGATATTTTCAATAGAAGATATTATTTCTATTGTAAGTAAAGGGATGACGTTAGAGCCTGGGGATATTATTGCGACTGGAACACCAGCGGGAGTTGGGAAAGGGTTTATACCACCTAAATTTCTAAGCGCTGGTGATGAAGTGACAATAACGGTGCAGCATGTTGGAACGCTTCAAAACCTGGTCAAATAGTACGCTATATATTTGGCTCATCCCTATTCTATTTGCATTTCATAATGCTGAGGAATATTATTTTTTCCCTGAAATGAAATATTTCCAACCGATTCGTATGGAAGAAAACGCGGGGCAAAAACAATATTTCTTCATTGCATTATGTTTGTTAACAAGCATTGTCTTTCTGTTTGTGTGTATTCATTCTATATTTAAAAAGAAAGTCACGCTTTATATATTGCTCGTTATACAAGCGATGATTTTTATGAATGGGTTGTTTCATATCACTGGGGCAATTTTGACAGAAAGATATGTTCCAGGATTGGTAACGGCAGTGATATTCATTATACCTTTTTCATTGTTTTGGTTTCGGAAAGGGATAAGAAATGATTGGTGGGAATTGAAACATGTGATTGTCTCCTGTATAGCAGGTGTGTTGCTTCTATTTCCGGTTATCGTTGGGATATTGCTTTTCTCAAAAATGATTGTTTCATGAAACAAGCTGCCTCGTAAGAGGCAGCTTGTTTTGATTAAGATAATACCGCTTTAATTTTTTGGAATGCCCACTCTAGGTCTTCCTCAGAAATAACAAGAGGTGGTGCGATACGAATTACATTTTCATGTGTTTCTTTACATAATAAACCCGCTTCTTTTAATTTTTCGCAATATGGACGAGCAGGCTCGTTCAATTCGATTCCGATAAATAATCCTTTACCACGGATTTCTGTGATCATAGGATTATCAATTTCTTTTAATTGTCCTACTAATTTTTCACCTAATTGAAGAGAACGCTCTGTTAATTTCTCATCTAATAATACGTCAAGAGCTGCAATAGAAACAGCACATGCAAGTGGATTACCACCGAATGTAGAGCCGTGAGAACCTGGTTCGAATACGCCTAAAATATCGCGATTTGCTGCAACGCAAGAAATTGGGAATACGCCGCCGCCAAGTGCTTTACCAAGTATGTACATGTCAGGAATTATGTTGTCCCAATCACATGCAAATAGTTTACCAGTACGCCCTAAACCAGTTTGAATTTCGTCAGCTACAAATAAAACGTTTTCTTTTTTACATACATCGTATGCTTCTTTTAGGAATCCAGCTGGTGGAATGTTAATTCCTGCTTCTCCTTGAATTGGTTCTAAAATAAATGCAGCTGTATTTGGTGTAATTGCAGCTTTTAATGCTTCTAAATCACCGTAAGGAATCACAATAATGCCAGGAAGCATTGGTCCGAAGCCACGTTTGTATTCTTCATTGGATGACATGGAAACTGCCCCCATTGTACGACCATGGAAGTTATCTTCACAAACGATAATTTCAGCTCTATTTTCTTCTACCTTTTTCACATCATATGCCCAGCGACGTGCTGTTTTGATTGCGGTTTCAACAGCTTCCGCACCTGTATTCATTGGAAGTACCATATTTTTATTTGTTAATTCCGCTACTTTTTCGTACCAAGGACCTAATTGATCACTATGGAAGGCACGTGAAGTTAACGTAACACGGTTTGCTTGTTCAATTAAAGCGTCAATAATTTTCGGATGACGGTGTCCTTGATTTACCGCAGAATATGCACTAAGTAAGTCCATGTAGCGGTTTCCTTCAGGATCTTCTACCCAAACTCCTTCTGCTTTCGAAATTACGATTGGTAGCGGATGATAGTTGTGAGCTCCATATGTGTCTGTTAGTTCGATAATATCTTTTGTTTGAATCATGATTGTTCCCCCTTTTGTTATTACAAGAAGTTTATAAATACTCTAAATATTATATCATTTAAATGTAAAAAAGCGAAATATTTCCTGAAAAGAAGTGAACATGGTATCATATAAAGTGAAGAAGTGTGAAAAGAGGAGGGTGGAATATCGTGACAACACACATGCATATTACAGCGTGGGCACTAGGGCTTATTTTATTCTTTGTGGCGTATTCTATGTATACGGCAGGAAGAAAAGGTAAAGGCGTACATATGGGGCTTCGTCTTGTGTATATCATCATCATTGTAACGGGTTTCTTACTGTATCAAAGCATTATGAAAACAGCAACAGGGAACATGCATATGTGGTATGGCCTAAAAATGTTAGTTGGTGTTTGGGTTATTGCTGCAATGGAAATGGTTCTTGTGAAAACAAGTAAGAAGAAACCAGCAGGGGCGTTTTGGGTTCAATTTATTATTGCGCTTGTTATTGTACTATATCTTGGATTACGATTACCGATGGGATTTTCACCATTTGCGTAAAATAAAACCATCTTATTTTTCTGTAAAGGAGAATAAGATGGTTTTTGTTTAATGGTTTGTCAAATTTGAACTTATATGAAATGAAATACATTTATGAGGTTTGATTACGGAAAAGATAGAGACGAGGTATAGCTATTGTAACAAAAATAAGAAGAATCGCTCGTTCTATAGAGAATGAGTGATTCTTCTTATTTTTGTATTCACGTAGATTCTATATGTAGTTGTTCCCCATTTGTTTTTGTAAATTGAAATATATTCTTATTACAAGTGGAATACCGAACGTAATGATGGTGCAACGAGCAAATCATTTCTTCGTTATCAAATAATAGCAGGTTTACACCTTCACAAGGCCCTTCTTTCGGCTGAAACGATAAGAAATTATGACAATATATACAGTCATATAAAGAATAATTGAAGGACTGCAATGTTTCTGCAAATAACGCAAAAGCGGAATCGGATAGTTCTTCTAACCATTCATGATAACTGAGTAGTAATTTTTTACGAATTCGTATCATTTCACCATTTTGCAATGGATGATGTTCATTTGCAATTTGTAATATGTTTTGTTCGTAGAATCTTGCCGGTAGCCAATTGTTGTTATATAAAACTTCAAATCCATCTTCAATAATATTCTCAAGCAAAAATGCTTCATCATTTTCATCATCAAAGAATATCCATTCATTGTTTATATATTCCACATTCCCAATTGTATGAGCACGCGGTTGATTATACAAAATATGTTTGCGTTGTTTCATTCGTGATTTCTCCTTTTATAGAAGTAGTTATTCCTGTTATGGACAGTTCAGGCATTCTTTATAACTATGGAACACCTAAAGAAAGGTGGGCATAGAATAAAAACATGCTTCATACAGTGAATTTTTTATCCGGACGGAGAAATTCCGTCTGGATCATTAACCCTCATCAACTAGGCTTTTTCGTGCAGTCGTTTCAGTTCAGCCTTTGTGGTTCTATTTGGGTTTTGAACGGAGTAAAGTTATACGGATATAGGATAGGAAGGATGATTTATATGTGCGGGATTACAGGATGGATTGATTATAAGCGGTCGTTAGAAGGTGAAAGAGAAACGGTTACGAAGATGGCAGAAACACTTGCAAAGCGCGGTCCAGATGATACGAATGTCTGGATCAAAAGGCATGTTGCTTTTGGGCATAAACGTTTAATTGTGGTTGATCCTGAAGGTGGGAAACAGCCGATGACATGTACATGTATGAAAGAAGAAGAGTATTACACAATTTGTTATAATGGGGAACTTTATAATACAGAAGATATTCGTAAAGAATTAATGCAAAGAGGTTATAGATTTAAAGGGCATTCTGATACGGAAGTATTATTAGCGTCTTATATCGAATGGAAAGAAGAATGTGTGAATCATTTAAATGGAATATATGCTTTTGCGGTTTGGGATGAGAAAAAAGAACAAGTGTTTATTGCACGGGATCGATTAGGTGTGAAACCATTATTTTATAAATATGAAAACGGAAGATTATTGTTTGCTTCAGAATTAAAAGCTATTTTAGCTCATCCAGATGTAAAGACAGAAGTTACGACAGAGGGACTATCAGAAATATTTGGATTAGGACCGTCTCGAACACCTGGACATGGTATTTATGCAGGAATTCAAGAGCTACGTCCAGGTCATGTTCTTACTTTTTCAAAAGATGGTTTATGTATATGGCGCTATTGGAATGTTGAGAGTAAAAAACATGAACATTCATTTGAAGAAACAGTAGAACAAGTACGGTTCCTGCTTAAGGATGCAATTACAAGACAATTGGTTTCAGATGTACCGTTATGTACATTTTTGTCGGGTGGGGTAGATTCAAGTGCCATTACAGCGTTTGCGGCAATGGCATATGAAAGAGAAGGAAAAGGGAAGTTGCATACGTATTCGATTGATTATGAAGATAATGAAAAATATTTTAAAGCAAATGCTTTTCAACCAAATTCGGATGCACCATTTATTGATTTGATGACAGAAACATTTGGTACAATTCATCACCGCTGTGTGATTTCCAATGAACAGTTAGCGGAGTATTTAACAGAAGCAGTACTCGTTCGCGATTTACCTGGTATGGCAGATATCGATTCTTCATTATTATGGTTTTGCCGAGAAATTAAACAAGATTTTGTCGTCGGTTTGTCGGGCGAATGTGCAGATGAAATCTTTGGAGGTTATCCATGGTTTTACCGGGAAGATGATTTGCAATCAAGTGCATTCCCTTGGATGCGCTCTACAGAGGCACGCGAACAACTCCTGAAAAAAGAATGGCGTGATAAATTAAAACTGCAAGAGTATGTACAACGACGCTACGAAGAATCTATACAGGAAGTGCCGGTTTTAGAAGGAGAAAGTACAATTGAAGCAAAAAGACGACAATTATTTTATTTGAATATGGTTTGGTTTATGACGACATTATTAGACAGAAAGGATCGTATGAGTATGGGAGCGAGCCTAGAAGTACGTGTTCCATTTGCGGATCATCGTCTGGTCGAATATGCGTGGAATATTCCTTGGGAAATGAAAATGTATAAAAATCGCGAAAAAGGTCTATTACGTAAAGCGTTAGAAGGTGTATTACCAAATGATATATTATACAGAAAGAAAAGTCCGTATCCAAAAACGCACAATCCGCACTACACAGAAGCAGTAACAGTGTGGTTACAGAATCTTTTAACGGATAACAACTCAATTTTGCATGAGTTGTTTGATAAAGAACAATTACAAGGGTTGATTCAATCAGGTGGTAGTGCGTTTCAAACGCCGTGGTTTGGCCAGTTGATGACCGGGCCACAACTATTGGCACATTTGGCACAAATTCATGTGTGGTTTAAGGAGTATGGGGTAAATATTAAAGAATAGTAAAAAGCGGCTCACAATCATTGTGAGCCGCTTTTTTTCGCTATTTAACTTGAATATGCATTTCCAGAATATGGGACCTTTGTCTATTCTTAATGTCTCGAAGAAACAACTAATTTGAAAATTCATTAAAATAAAAATATAACAAAAATGTAATAAAAATTAACTTTAATTAATTTTTATTTCGTTTAAATAAAAAATATTACAAATATATTACAAAAAATGTTGATTGTATTGAAATGTCGTAATATAATTCTCCTTGTGGAAATAAAAACACAAATTATTCATTATTTGGGGGATATGGAAAATGAAGAAAACTATTTTACCAGTTTTAATGTCTGCAATGTTTGTAGTTCCTGCAGTATCTCATGCTGAAAACCAAGAAGCTGTAAAACAACTTGCTCCAAAAACAGAACAGGCAATGCAGAAAACAGGTTGGGTAAAAGAGGGGAATACATGGTATTTCTATGATCAAAATGGTGTGAAGAAAACAGGGTGGTTAAAAGATAATGGTACATGGTATTACTTGAATGCGGATGGGGCAATGAAAAGTAATAGCTGGTTAAGTGATGGAGGAAAGTGGTACTACTTTGCTGAAAGTGGAGCAATGAAAACGGGTAATATTTTTAATCAAGGTTCATGTTATTTATTAGGAGCAGACGGTGCGTTATATACGAACGAAGGCTGGGTTCAGTACGAAGGAGAATGGTATTACGTTCACCAAGGGGGAGACCTACACGAGGGCTATCTTGAATATAACGGTAAGGCATATTCCATGGCTATAGAGAGTGGCAAAATGCAAAAGAACATTTGGTTAGGTTCACATCCAGGTGGTAACTATTTTCTTGAAGATGGATCCATGGCAACTGGTTGGAATTTGATTAATAATGAATGGTATTACTTCAAAGAAAGTGGGATACATTTTAATACTTATAATGGTTGGCTAAGTTATAAAGGAAGCTGGTATTACTTTGTGGCTTCTAAGATGCAAACAGGTTGGATTGAAGATAATGGGAATTGGTACTACCTGAATGCAGATGGAACGATGAAAACAGGCTGGTTAAAAGATAAGGGCGCATGGTATTACTTAAATGCAAATGGCACAATGAAAAGCTCAGCAAATGGGTGGAACGAAGGTTGGTTAGATGAAGGAGGAAAGCGTTACTTTTTTGATGACAGTGGTGCTATGCGGACAGGAAAACTAGCTGAAGGTGGTACTGTATGGTATTTCAATCTAGATGGATCAATGGTAACGGGATGGGAATTAGTTGATGGTGATTGGTATTACTTTGATGATAAAACTGGAGCAAGCCACGCAGGTTGGTTAAGTTATAACGGGAAATGGTATTACTTTTATGATGGCCCGATGACAACAGGCTGGGTGCAAGATAATGGCACATGGTATTACATGAATACAGATGGAACGATGAAAACAGGATGGCTACAAGAAAATGGCACATGGTATTATTTACAGTCTAGCGGTGCGATGGCAACAGGTAAACATTTCATTGATGGGAAATGGTATTCATTCAAAGATAACGGCGCTATGATGTAACGAAAGTTTTTTTATGAGTATGTAGGATACTAGATACATATTTTAAGAGATTTTTACAACGAAAGAAGACACTTGTTAGAGTGTCTTCTTTATCATTTTAACCGAGAAGACTCACTCCTCTAAACGAAGTGAAGGTAGGGGTAGTTGAATATTCTCTATGAATCTATAGAAGAGAAATGAAAAGGGACAGACCTTCCAAGGGAAGAGATCTGTCCGAGAGTAAATATAGTTAATGAATCAATTCCTCATTTAGCAAACACATGATTCCCAATTACTGCAACAGTTTGGCGTGTCGTAATCCATTTGTCGGTAGAGGTTTTTGGATTATAAAAATAAAGCCAATCAGAATTAATTCCTTTAGTAGAAATTGCTTCTTCTACCGCCATTCTCGCTTCGCGGGTTGCTGGTTGATCAATTCTTCCATCTGTAACTGGTGTAAAGGCATAGCCGTATTTAATAGGTTCATAAATAACATCGGTAATTGTATTTGGAAATCCTACTGCATCAACGCGATTTAATATAACTTTGGCCACTGCGACTTTCCCAGCGTAAGGCTCTCCTCCGGCTTCGGCAGTGACCAAACGAGCCATTAAGTCCAGTTCTTGTTCTGAAATACCTGTCGTAATAATTAAGTGTTGACCTGCATAAATCCGATCACCGTTTGTATTGTTAGCTTGTCTAATTGATTGTATGGATACATTGTATCGTTTTGCGATAGCTTCTAATGTATCTCCTCGTTGAACTTGATAAACAATTTGAGCTGAATGATTTGAAGCTGCCACATCTTTTTGTTGTGTAGATTCGCTTGATGAAGGCGAGACTGGAATGGTTAATTGTTCTCCAATATAAATTCGATCATTCGTCTTATGATTCGCTTGTTTAATGGCTTGAAGTGAAACTCCATAGTGGGTGCTGAGATCCCAGAGAGTGTCATTCTTTTTAACAGTATAAACCGTTGCGGCATTAGCTGTTCCTTGATTAGATACGAGTGTAATTGTTGCAGCAGATATAGGTAGCAAATGTTTCACCTTATGTAACTTCATTCGAAAAAAACCTCCTGAAAATAGTTGAGATATACTTAGTTGTGAATAAAAATTCACAAACTAGAATGTTTATTGGTTATTCGTGGTTAAGTTATTTATATACTAACAAATTGAATGAGTATCGTCATTAATTGTGTATCAACATATTAATGATCTTTATGTAACTGAATATCTTAATGATCTTATATCTTACGTATAATTTTTATTCATTTGTTATTCATTTTATTTTGATTTTAGAATGTTAACTGTTACATTTTTATCTCGCTATTTACGGACAGTAAGACCCTATCTCAAAATTCAGTGGAAGCAAACCAGAATATGACAAATGATATTAAATAAATTGTCAAATAAAATTAAAAATCATATTATAAATAATACTTATTTATAATTATTATTTTGACGTACTCATTATCGATTGGTATACTGGAAACGAATGTTCTTGAAAAAGATTCTCATTTCTGATATTGAGGTGAATATAGATGAATAAGAAGAAAATAGGTTTACTTGTGATGGCGTACGGAACGCCAGAATCACTTGAGGATGTAGAGGCATATTATACGCATATTCGTCATGGACGTAAACCATCTCAAGAAGCGCTTGATGATTTAGTGGGGCGTTATAAAGCGATTGGTGGTATTTCACCACTTGCGAAAATTACAAAGGAACAAGCTAGAAAATTAACAAATGAGTTAAATAAGAGTTTTTCAGAATTTGAATTTGTATGTTATTTGGGACTAAAACATATCGCTCCATTTATTGAAGATGCGGTGGAAGAGATGAAGCGGGATGGTATTGAGGAAGCAATTAGTATTGTGTTAGCACCTCATTATTCAACTTTTAGTATTAAAGCGTACAACGAGCGTGCCGAAAAGATTTCTGAGAACATAAATGGTCCTGTTATAGAGCCGATTGAGCAATGGTACGATGAACCGAAATTTATTGCGTATTGGGCAAACCGAATAAAAGAAACATTTACTAGAATTACAGACGGGGAGAAAGCTGTTGTAATTTTTTCAGCGCATAGTTTACCGGAGAAGATTATTGCAGCAGGAGACCCGTATGTGAAGCAACTACAGCATACGGCAGATTTAATTGCTGAAGCAGCAGGTATTCAAAATTATACAATTGGCTGGCAAAGTGCAGGAAATACACCAGATCCATGGATTGGACCAGATGTACAAGATGTAACGAAAGATTTATACGAAAAGCATGGTTATGAATCTTTTGTATACTGTCCTGTCGGGTTTGTGGCAGAACATTTAGAAGTGCTGTATGACAACGATTATGAATGTAAAGTTGTAACAGATGAACTAGGTGCATCCTATTTCAGACCAGCTATGCCGAATGCTCAAGACTTATTTATTGATTGTTTAGTAGAAATTGTTTCCAAAAAAGTGAATAAAATAATTGACAAAAAATTAATTTTGAACAATAATTAAATTATAATAATTTTAAATAAGTAATTATTATTATGAAATGATAGGAGGTTCCTCTTGATGAATCCAAATAATCGCTTAACAACAAACCAAGGTGCTCCGGTAGGGGATAACCAAAATTCTCGTACAGCTGGTCGCCGTGGACCGGTATTATTAGAAGATTATCATTTAGTAGAAAAACTTGCTCATTTTGATCGTGAACGTATTCCAGAACGTGTTGTTCATGCGCGTGGCGCAGGTGCTCATGGTGTTTTCGTAACGAAAAATAGCATGAAAGCATATACGAAAGCAGCGTTTTTACAAAACGAGGGAACAGAAACACCTGTATTCGTTCGTTTCTCAACGGTTATTCATGGGCAAGGTTCTCCGGAAACAGCTCGTGACCCACGTGGTTTCGCTGTAAAGTTTTATACAGAGGAAGGAAACTATGATATCGTTGGTAACCATTTACCAGTTTTCTTCATTCGTGATGCAATTAAATTCCCTGACATGGTGCACTCTTTAAAACCAGCGCCAGATACAAATATTCAAACTCCAGATCGTTACTGGGACTTCATGACTTTGTCTCCAGAGTCTACACACATGATGACATGGGTATTCTCTGATTACGGTACGCCAGCAAACTATCGTCAAATGGAAGGTTTCGGTGTGCATTCATTTAAATGGATTAGTGCAGAAGGTAAAATGGTTTATATTAAATATCATTGGAAACCACAGCAAGGTGTTCGTAACTTGAGTGCAAAAGAAGTAGAACAAGTACAAGGAAAAGACTTCAACCATGCAACTCGTGATTTATTTGATGCAATCGAGCGCGGAGATTATCCAAAATGGGATCTTCACGTACAGGTAATGCAACTTGATGAAATGGATTCTTTAGACTTTGATCCATTAGATCCAACAAAAGTATGGCCAGAAGATCGCTTTCCATTAATAGAAGTCGGAACAATGACGTTAAATCGCAACCCACAAAACTTCTTTGCAGAAGTAGAGCAAGCTGCGTTTACTCCAAGTGCGACTGTACCTGGTATTGAACCGTCTGAAGATAAATTATTACAAGGACGTTTATTCTCTTATCCAGATACACAGCGATACCGTCTTGGTGCGAACTACTTACAAATCCCTGTAAACTGCCCATATGCAGCTGTTCGTAATCAACAACGTGATGGTGCAATGCAAATGAATCAACAACCATCAACAATTAACTACGAGCCAAGTCGTCATGCTGAAAATCCAGTTGAGGATCCAGCATACCGTGATTCAACTATGAAGCTTGAAGGTTATGTATCTCGTGAAAAAATCGATAAACCAAACGACTTCCAGCAAGCGGGTGAGCGTTACCGTTCATTCTCTAAAAAGGAACAAGATAACTTAATTGCCAACTTAACAAACGATTTAAAAGATGTGCATGAGCAAACAAAATTACTTGCAATCTGTAACTTCTTCCGTGCAGATCGTGATTACGGTATGCGCTTAGCAAAAGCATTAAACGTTGATATTTCAGCGTATGTAGGAAATCCTAAGAAATAATAATATTCCTGGTTCTATTTTATTCTCAAATTTTAATTGCTATATGTGTCTACTAATATAATGAATAAAAAGACGGCTGAATTTTCAGCCGTCTTTTCTTTTAAAATACTTATAAGAACTTTATTTTTTATTAGATTTTTTACTTTCTAAATTCGAATTTAAAAAGAGATGAATGAGAATATCGTGTATCGATTATATAAATCCATTTTGTTTTTTCGACATATAAATCGCTGCTATGAAGAAGAAAAGGGGATTTAAAATTATAGGTAGTGCACAAAGATCAATGACTGGAGAAGCCTCAGTCTATTACCCTAAAATTCATGTTCTTCATGGATTAGGGCCAATCGTTCCGCCTTCAGACATAGCCTTCCGAAAGGCTGCTTTTGGATACATGCTCTAATAAAACATAGACGATAAGTACCTGAGGTAACAAATAAAAAGGTTTATCTCGTATTAAAAAGAGATAAACCTTTTTCTATTATAAAAGTTATATACTTATAAAATGCATCACTTAGCCTCTTTTTGTATTGCCACCTCGCCTAGTGATTTCTCACTATATTCATAAGCCTTCTCACCGTGCATAGAAATATCCAAACCCATTTGCTCTTCATGCTCATGCGCGCGAACGGGAAGGAAGAAACTAATTCCTTTAATAATGGCGTACGTCATCACGATTGTAAATGCATAAGTCGCTCCAATTGCAGCTAGCTGTTTCCAAAGGAGTACGGCATTTCCATAAAATAATCCATCAGCGCCGCCGCTATTTACAGAAGTGGTTGCAAATAGTCCTGTTGCAATGCCGCCCCATGTTCCGCCGATACCGTGACATCCAAATGCATCAAGTGCATCATCATAGCCAAGTTTATGTTTTAAAAAGAAGACAGCTCCGAAGCAAAGAACGCCTCCGATCGCTCCGATTAAAAGAGCGGAGAAAGGAGTGACGAATCCGCAAGCTGGTGTAATAGCAACGAGGCCTGATACAGCGCCGCAAGCCGCTCCCATTACAGTCGGTTTTGATTGGAAGAACCACTCTGCTAAGATCCATGTTAAAGCGGAAGCTGCGGCAGCGGTATTTGTATTAATGAATGCAGTCAGTGCTACATCGTTCAGTGTAAGGGCGCTACCGACGTTAAACCCGAACCATCCAAACCATAATAAGCCTGCGCCTAAAAGTGTAAAGGGGAGATGGTGAGGAGAAGATCCGTTTACGTCTTTTCGCTTACCGAGGAAAATCGCTAATACAAGCCCAGCGACACCGGATGTGATATGGACAACGTTACCGCCAGCGAAATCTAATGCTCCGAGTTCGCGAAGCCATCCGCCAACGCCCCATACCCAATGGGCAACGGGATTATAAACGATTGTCGTCCAAAGAAGGATGAAAATGAGAAAAGCGGAAAATCGCATTCTTTCAGCGAATGCTCCTGAAATGAGCGCTGGTGTTAAGATTGCAAACATAAGTTGAAACATCATAAATAAATTGTGAGGAATAGTAGCGGAGTAGTCTGCGTTTGGCGCGTAAGTTACGTTTTGTAAGCCGAACCAATCTAATGTACCAATGACGCCATTCCAATCTGGCCCGAATGATAAAGAATAACCGATAAAAATCCATTGAATGGAAACAATCGCCATCGCGCTATAGCTATGCATTGTAGTACTCAGTACATTTTTGCTACGAACCATCCCGCCGTAAAAAAGTGCCAAACCTGGCGTCATAATCATAACCATTACCGTCGCTAAAAATAAAAACACAGTATCTCCCATGTTCATTCTTTTCCCCTCCTATAATGTTATAAAATATTACATTCAATGTTATGTTTCATATCATATTCAATAATAAATAAAAAATCAACATGTTTTTTGGAAAATTTAAAATGTTACGTGAGGAAACCTAACATGTCGTTTGTGTAAGTGCGGTTTGTTCGGAAAATTGATATACTATTCTTACAATTAAAAAGAAGTTGAGGGATATTATGTGAAGAAGATATGGAGAAGAGGAGTGTTGATTTGTTTTTGTATGGTATTTGCTTTCTTAGCGCCTATACATACATTAGCGGAAGAAAAAAGAGAGTGGCAAGATGAAGTAGTATATTCTATTATGGTTGACCGTTTTAATAATGGAGATGCAAAAAATGATAAACAGCTTGATGTAGGGAATTTAGAAAGATACCAAGGGGGAGATATACAAGGGATTGTAAAGCGAATAGATTACATAAAAGAGATGGGATTCACTACTATTATGCTTTCGCCAATTTTTAAAGGTGAAACGTATGATGGGTATGGTATGGTTGATTTGCAAAAAGTGAATGAACATTTTGGGTCAATGCAAGATGTGAAACAACTTGTACAAGAAGCACATAAACGAGATATGAAAGTGGTGTTTCAATTTGTTGTAGAAAAAGAGCAAGAAACGCTTATTGATTCGATAAAATGGTGGATGACAGAAGCAAACATAGATGGAAGTTATCTTATGCATAGTAAAGAAATATCTCGTGCCTTTTTAAATACAGTAAAACAAAGTGTTCAAGGAATAAAAAAAGATTTCCTCGTTATGACTGATGAGGGAGAGGGTATACATAATGAGTACTATAAGCACATAACAGATGTCTTTACGAAAACGGATACACCTATTAAACCACTTTATGACGTTAGTTTAATCGAAAATGGTAAAGTAACAAGTAATTTTTTAGATAATCAAGACACAAAGCGGTTTGTCAGAATCGCGAAAGAGAAAGCGTATTATCCGCCGGCTCGTTTAAAACTTGCGCTTACTTATTTATATACAACACCAGGGATGCCGATTGTGTACTACGGAACGGAAATTGCGCTTGATGGCGGGGGAGTGCCAGATAATCGCCGCTTAATGGATTTTAAAACAGATGAAAAGTTTTTACAGTATGTAACGAGATTGGGAGAGGTTCGTCAAAAATTCCCTTCTCTTCGCCGTGGGACATTTGAGTTGTTATATGATAAGACTGGGATGAGTGTGCTAAAAAGGACGTATAAAGATGAAGTGACACTTGTTGCAATTAACAACACGAAAGAGACACAAAAAGTTTCACTTTCGGCAAATGAGATAGGAGAAAATCGAGAATTAAAGGGATTATTGGAAGATGAAATCATTAGAGAAGAAGATGGGAATTATTATCTCGTATTGAAGCGAGAAGAAGCAAATGTATATCAAGTTAGAGAAAAAACGGGGATTAATTGGATCTTTATTTCTTTATTAATTGGTGTAAATGTTTTGTTTATTGCTTTTTTAATCGCGGTAAAGAAAAAGAAGAAATAATAGGAGAGGGTAGGTTTTAGACTATATACAAGCCGTAGTTATGAAAATAAAAGGAGATTATGAAGAACACCTCCAATTGTTAGACACAGTTTAACAATTGGAGGTGCTTTTTAATTTACAATCGAAGAGAAGTTAAAGGCTGTAAAACGTTATTTAAACGGTTCAGAGATCCGAAAAGACATCGCCGATTCTATTTAAGTAGCTCCTCCTGTTCTGCGAGCATGGGTTCAACAGTATCAATTTCATGGTGAAAAAGCTTTTTATGCTTTAGTATGTAAATGTAATTGCCGCCAATGAATACCCTTTTTGTGCATTATACGGTTCTATTTGATAAATTTGTTTTTTGGCTTATTCTTTATCTCACCTATTTACTAAACTACTACCACTTGCAAAATTGGATGGATTCTCCTGAATACAAAACTAATGTTCATTTATTTTAGTAGGTGTCTCTCATAGTTCCTAGGATAAAAAGACATACCTATAGTTTAATAACCTTTAATTTTGCAAGCGTTTTCATTTTTAAGAATCATTATAAGCTACATTTTCACGAAACATCTGTTAACATTATATAGGGCTATTAAGGTATCTTGAATATTAAGTATTAGCTACTACCTTCTATAAATTTTAATAATAAGCCTCTACTATTTGTAACTTATTTGTGTTTTACTTTCAATATGTAGAGTCCTAAAACAACAAATGATATTCCTATATATGATGTAATTGGAAATTTTCCTCCTGTTGATGGTAAGTAATATTGTTCTTGACTTACATGCTCTTTTTCTTCTGTGTACTCTTTATTTTGTATATCATCAGATTGTTTAGTGTTTTTATATGTATCATGTATTTTTGTAACTTGCAGCTCATTTTTTATTTTTTTATTCTTTATTTCTATTTTTGCTATTTCGCCGTTCTTTACTTCCATTCTCTGTATTGTAGGGTCCAGTACATAACCCTCTGGTGCCTGAATTTCTTTTATAATATATGTACCAATAGGAAGCTGATTTAATAGTGCAACTCCATCTTTAGTTGTAGTGATTTCTTTCCTAAAATCGCCATTTTCACTTGCAACCTCAAATGCCGCTCCTTTTAAAGTTTCTCTATTCTCTCCTACCTTCGTAATTTTTAGAGATCCTAATGATTCCCATTGCACTGCTATATCAGTACTACTTTTTTCACTCATTCTTGGCAATAAAGCTGTGGTATTTTGAACCTTTTGTTTGCCATCAAAAATAACTGCTTGTAAACTTTGCAATTTTGTATGTACTCTTAGTTTGAAAGTTCCATTTGTCGATTTTTTTGGAATTAAAATTTTAAATTTTTCCTTTATAGAGAATTCATTCTTTTCTTCACCTTGTTCATTTAAAATTTTCACTCCTTCTGGTGCCCCCTCCAATTGAACGGAATATACTCCAGATAAGGCATTTGATTGAACCGTATATAATTTGGTTTCAAGATAGTCCCCATTTTGCTCTACTGTCTGTTTTTCATTAGGTATTATGTTTAAGTATGTTTCCTGTACTTCAGTACCTTTAGAAGCTTTGTCTATCAGCTGTTTTACAAGATTATATACCGGTTGGTTCTCTGGTTTTGAATCAGCAATTTCGATTTTTTTAGATGCAACCCAGATAGCTAATTGAGTTGCATAGTATGCTTCCTCTTTTGTAGAAACCCCCAGTTCAGCTGGTGTTTTTTGAGGATAGCCATAAAGTAAAACACGATATACAAAATCATTTTCTTTCCCGATTTCAGGAAGTTCCTCTCCGTTTGGTGAATTCAAATCAGGTGATAAACAATATGCAACATCTTTTGATGAAGTTTTTAAGAGATCTGCCTTTATTTTTACTTCAGCACCTTTGAATTTAATGTGATTCCAGTTAATTTGAAACTTTTCTTGATGTATTATCTCAGCTGCTGCTTGTGGAATAGAAACTCCTAGCAACATAATGATTAAACTTATAATTCCAAACCATTTTGTTAATACTTTGCGTTTCATTTCATTCCCACCATTCATTAAAGTTTTAGTAATAAATATGTACATGTTAATTTTTTTTACTTCGGATATTTCAGTTTGATTATTCTGAAAATTTAAATTAAAATAATGGTTATTTTAGAATCTTATAATGTCTGACAATATTTGTTGACTTATCTGAGCTATAACCTTTATTAAGATTACTATGTATTGGACTAACTTTCTTGATATAAATATTATTCTATACTATTAAAAATCTTTTCAAAAAAATGAGTTTTGAAAGGTGAAATCTAGCTATTTGAAAATAAACACAATTAATAATTCGTTTATTAGATGAACGTTTTTGGTATTCAATCCGCTCTTTAAAATTACCTTTACTTATTTTCTGAAAATTTAGCCATATTTTATGTTTATTATATTCAGAAAATAGATGGTTTGCAATCTGTTTTCATATGCAATATTGCATACGAAGTTATTATATTTTTATGTTATAATTTATAATTTTATATATAAGGAATATCATGGGTAGAATAATGGATTTTATCATTTTAACCGAGAAGACCCCCTCCTCTAGACGAAGTGAAGGTGGGGGTCTTCTCGGTTTTTTTCTTTTTAAAGAAAACGTCTCTTTTTTGCAGAACGTATGTTTGTTCCGGTGCATAATGATCTTATCAAATAAAATGAGGTGAGAACAGGTGAAGAAAGCGTATTTTTCGAAACGGATCTATAAGATAGA
>NZ_JAEHBX010000073.1:0-20609 GCF_016483395.1 Bacillus cereus group sp. N21 | reverse complement strand
TGGAATTGCATCATAATCTGTCATTGAATAGGCCATGTAGGTTCTATATCTCTATCAAATGGTTTTTGCACCAGAACCCCATTTCTTGTAATTAATCTCATGAAATTCATCTCCAATAATAGTAGGATGGAAAATGCTAAAAAACATTGTGCAGACAGGAAAAATTTCTTTTAGTTTTATTTCTTCTCTAACATCTCATAAAGGTGTTTGTACATCCCTTTGTATCCTTCAGACTGTCGAGTTGTTAGCTTAGTATTTACGTAGCTTTCAAGAAGCATATCAATAATACTGTTAATCGATGCCTTATCCATGCTTTCTTGTTCTTTTATAAACGGTTTAAGAGTATTTAGCTTTAATAAAACAGCTGGTGAAATTTTAGCAGTTTTAGATGGAACTAAACGCTGATCTGGTTTCTCAGGAACAGGTATTTTCCCTTTATTAATGATAGGAGTCATAACCTTTTTCTTAACAGGCTCATTATTACGGCCGAAATCGTTTGTTCCTTTTATCTGTACACCTTTGTCATTTAAAGTGTTTCCAGGTTTTGTGACTATAGGTTGAAATGGTGCTTTAGACATTATGAGCCTCCTCCTTAAGCATTAATAGTAGCAAAATAGTTTTCATGTTCATTAAGTTCGCTAAGAACATCGATGAATAGTTGATGAGCTTTTTCATCCCACATATCAATATTGCCGCTAACGTTAACATTTTTATGAATTCCTTCAATGTCGTACACTTTTAGACGCTCTTGATATCTCACAATTGTATCTAGAACGTTCCCACCATACATTTCCTGAGCTTGTTGTAATACTTTATTATCCACTCGTTTTCCTTGATGTAACATCATTGGAATAATACCTAAAACTTGTAGGTCTGCATCATATGTTTCTGCTAAGAACTGCATATAGGCGATATATGTTTGAGCACCTTCTAAAGATAATTCTTGTGTTTGTAGAACGATGATACAATAATCGGCTGCTATCATAGCGTTATCTGAGTAGTCACTGATTGTTGGTGGTACATCAATGTAAATACGATCATATTTATCTTTTAATGGTTCTAGTAATTTTTTTAAATATGTAATTTGTGCAAGTTCATCCTCTGGGAACATATCAAAGAGGATTTTTGATAGTTTTCTAAATGAAGTATTAGATGGAACAATGTCCAAATTCTCAATTACTGGAATAATTTCATTCTCTAAATTTTGATTTAGAAATGCATCCGTAATAGACTTATCAATTTGTTCAATGTCACCTGTTTTAGCAAGGACTCTTGTAGCGTTACCCTGAGGATCCATATCCACTAAAAGACATTTTTCATTAAATACTGTGGCAGCTTCATAAGCCAACATTGTAGCTGTTTTTGTTTTTCCAACTCCACCTTTAAAGTTACCAATTACGTATGTAGTTGCTTGTCTAGTCATTTTCGACATTCCTCCATAAAACTCCGAATAAGTATACCTTTGAGTAAAATGTAACATCTACATACAATATTCGCAACAGTATACCGTAGAAAAGTTTATGTTTTTTTAACGAATTTAACGAAAGAGTAGAAAAGTATACTTAAGCGTATTTTTTTTTTGTATACTTTTCTACTTTTCTACTTATACGTAATTTATAGAATGGGTTATTTTTCAGGTGATAAAGTATACATTTCTACCTATGCGTAGTTTATGATTGATTTCTCTATGTACTGGTAATTAAGGGTTAATTGAAGTTTCCAAGGAGGAATGAATTATAAATATGGGGTTTGAAGTCTACTTTTCTACTTATGCGTAAGTTAGAATAGGTATACCAAATTTGAAAGTCAAGTAGAAAAGTATACTTTTCTACTTTTTCGTAGTTCTACTTTTCTACTTATGCGTAGTTTTAAGTTGTCATTTCTTTATTTACAAACAAAAAAGCTTGTTGTAACGTAATACACAACAAGCATCATTCTACAAAACAAAACATATTTTGATATTTTAAATAAATGAAGATCGATAGAACAAAAGTAAAAACAATTGAATATGAAAGGAAAATAAAAAAGCCACTCCCATTTGCTATCGGCTACCAACCTTTAGCAGGAATGACTCAATTCTAGTAATTGCTACCAACACTTACTAGATATAACCTGTATTGACTCACAGGGTTTAGGTTTAAGTAGTGTACCACCACTATCTTCAACAAATGCCTTTTCACCGAGGCTTATTTTGATATACCCATTTTATCTATGATTTGGCTAAAATTCAACTAGTAAATGCTAGAATTGATTATTTTGTAGTCCAAAAGATATATAAAGGGCATCTCTAAACCTAGAAGTCTTGTGAATGTACAGGTTATTTAGGAATTGGAGATGTCTTTTTTGTTTTCTATTCAACGTGGAATTGCCTGAAACCACGTTAATAAAAACTGATAAGCCGTGATTCCGTGCTGCCATACATTTAGTGGGAACGTGTTACGGCGTGGCTTGCTGTTAGTCGTGCAGGGGGTACAGAGTATACGCCTACAAGAACAGCACCCCTCACTGGATTCCTATTCATTCGGTGAGGGTAGGTGAGAACTACCTTAAAAGGTTCGGGTGGTAGCCATTAGCATTACGGTGCTAGGGAACACGATCAACTTGTCGCACAGGGGTGGCTTTGTGTAGTGGACAAGTCTTAGGCAGGGGTCGTGTACGGTGAAAACTGTTAAGTGAATAGGGTCTATACATACGGATACCTTACAAGTGACCGCATGGTGAAAACAAAGACGCTTATCCTACCTATTTTGATTGATTACTTTTTTTGTGATCTTTCAGAGTAGGGGATAAATCTGTCTTCCAGCCATTTTCCTTAACCCTTCCCACATGATAAAAACCCTCAAAACCTTCAGTCAAGACAAATTACCAGGAATAGATGAAAAATATACGGTTTTATACTAATTTGAAATACCACTAGCTAAGATAGAGGAATAAATAAGGAAATTACCATTGGCTTACTTAGTGGATAAGGGGACTAATGGTTAAAATATGCTCTATTGTAGAATTTGGTTTAGTCAATCAAATATAGTACGTGAAATTATACTAGTTTAAGGGAATTCTTTTTTTACTTTTTGTGGAAAAACCAGTGTCATAATAGATATATTATTTGTTAGGAGTGTTATTAATGTATGATGAAAATTTTATTAATGATAATGGTAAAAAAGTAAGCGGAACAGCAGCTTACTTTTTTACCTGCAATTTCTGAAGCTTGAGGACCTAAGGAATATCTTTTAAAAAGTATGATAAGCAAATTAAAGAAGATATTATTTTTTCGATGAAAATTGAGGAAGTATGTGCATATGTTTGATTTAAACTCTCCATATATTTCAGATAAAGAATTTTATAGAATGGTATTAAATGATCTTCAGTATAGTTATTTAGAAGAAGGAACTGTAATAAATTCTAATATTGTTGAAGTATGGTAATGTTTTATCCCTGCACAATGTGTGGGGATTTTTTTATAAAGAAAAGACATCCTAAGGTGCCTTCCTCTGACTTGAACCACTTTACTTTTAATAATATGTATTGGGCGCCCAATACATATTATTATATTTTACGGAAAATAAAAACGGATTCATTAACCTGCTTAATAGTTTTATCTATAACTTCTTTATATGTATTAAACTCTTCATCTTTCATATCACCATTCATATACATAAAAATCAGTCGCAGTACTTCCAGTAGATACGTTAATAGGAGAAGAAGAAATTGTAATACTTCCTTCGTCGTAGTTTGATGTGAGGTTGATAGAAATCCCTAATCTAATATTTTTATTTTCACTTTCTTTCGGTTCGTCTTCTTTTGTTTTGTCAATCAGCTTTCTCATTTTTTCGAGAGAGTTTTAATTTTCTGCTTGTTCATCTTTTTTTGTTTCCCAAAAATTTATGGAATAATCCCATAGAGCTCCCTTTTTTTATCTAATAACAATCAAGTTTTCAATTTTTATTTTACCAAGTGCTAATACGCCTAAGTCTATTTCTTTATTTTATCAAGAACATCAGATAATTTTTTAAATTCTTTTTGATAATCACGTAATTGCTGCTTAGTTAAATTTTCATCTAAAGCAATTACACCACCATCTTTATCATTCTTTTTAATAAGCTCGTTGATTTTTTGTTTCCCAACTTTGGTGTTTTCATCAAGAATATAATCTTTTGAAGATTGTTCTTTATTTTCCAGTAACTTTGTCAATGATTTTAAAACAATATAATAAGGCCTGCTTCGATAATTTAAAGGTTTATGCTACGACTTCCATTGCGATCTTTGTGTTATCATCTATAGTCATCACTTACATGCCAACCTCCTCATGAAATATTTAACATATTATTCCATGAAACTAGGAAAGAGGGTATAATTTTGAGAAGAAAATATCGAGGTTTTAGCAAATGGGCAAGCTACGGGTTTGTCATGACAAACCCCAAAAACGTAGTTTTTGACCTGGTAGGAGATTCCTACGACCTTTACAAATATAAATAAGCGATTTTTTGCAAAATCACTTATTTATTTGTTGTCGCTTCGCTCGATTGTTTTAAAAAAGGAGTGTGTATTATGGCTAAAAGAAGAACAACATATTTACAAATGTCTTTAGAACATGAGGAAAAAGATTATATAAAAAATAAAGCAATCGAATTAGGCTATAAAAATGTTTCAGCTTTTCTTATTGATAGCGCAAAATCACATTTCAAACTTGAAGTGGATATGAAGGCTTATAGAGATTTAACTAAAGAAATAAATTACATTGGTAAGAATATAAATAGCCTAATTAGAAGGATCAATACAGATGGAATTTACACTGATAATGATATTGATTTCCTTAGGGTTAATCAGAAGAAAATCATAAAATTAATCAATACAGAATATGACCGATTACTTGATTTGAAAACCAAGTTTAATAGCGATAACTTGAGTAAAAAACAGAAGGAAAAATTAATTAAATCACTATCGGAAAATCAAATAGAGATACCAAAAAAATTAGTATTAGAAGAAGTGTACGAGAAGATAAAAGGAGATTTTGTTTATATTATAGAGTGTATTGAAAATTCGCCTGAACAAGATAAAGAAGTAACAGAATATGTATGGCAATATTTATATGGTGATACGCTATATAAGTTAGAAGATGACCAATTAATAAAATTGGCTGATAGTATTTTTATTTTTGCACAGAAAGTGAAATTTAAGTTATCCAAACTCAATAATGTTTTTTCAGATGATGATTGGTTTGAACTGAAAGATATATTAGATGAATATGAAATTTATTAATTAAGGATTGATTACAATGTCTATTGTTAAAATACAAAAAGTGGTTCTGTTGCAAAGTTTGAAAAAGCATAAACAGGTTGGTAAATGAGGAACAAGGTTTAGGAAGTAGCTAGTAATTGTTGAAGTTCATTGTATGTTGAAAAGGCGGAGTCTCTTTGCAGACTTCGCCTTTGTTTATATAAGGCATGAATGGTCTCGATACCTTTTATAGTACGTGAAGCATGACGAAGATTTGACAAAGCGCCGTTTTACATGTCGATGATCCTGTTCAATCAGGTTATTGAGATGCTTGATGGTACAATGTTTCGTACGCGCATAAAAGCCGTTCTTTTTCAGTTTTTTGAACGCACAAAGCAAGGATGGAGCCTTGTCTGTAGTAAGAACCGTTGGTTCTCCAAAAGTATTGACAAGTCGCTTCATGAACCCAACGCATGATTGTCGTAGGGTGAACGGAAATTCCTCGTTCTTGTAGAATCTCAGATACATCGCGATAGCTTAAAGAAAAACGACAGTAATAGCCAACGGCTACCAATATAATAGCTTTCTTGAACTGTTTCCCTTTAAAATATCGAACTTGTGATTATCCTCATTCTTTTTTCTAGAGTGTAGCTTCATTTAGAAAACTTTGCAACAGAATCATTATGAGTCTCCTTTTCTTTATGTTCAGGTATTTGAAGAGGATATTCCAAAGATATGGAAGTGGACTGAAGATCTAATACGTCCTGGCACTTGGGAGGTTGCAATTGGAAAAACGTTAGATAAAACTTTATATCATGATTTCGATCAAACACCTCATT
Organism: Bacillus cereus group sp. N21; assembly: GCF_016483395.1. Lineage (NCBI taxonomy): Bacteria > Bacillati > Bacillota > Bacilli > Caryophanales > Bacillaceae > Bacillus > Bacillus cereus group sp. N21. Next base: position 14,553 of record NZ_JAEHBX010000073.1, on the reverse strand, counting down.
TACTTATGGGTGGTTTAACAAGAATGGGAAAAACAGTGTTTCTGAAAGTACTCGTCACTACCCTTATCAAGTCAAATCCAAATCATACTCATTTTTTTATAATCGACCTTAAAGAAGAAGGATTAGAATTTACCGAATATCAGGATTTAAAGCAAGTTATAGAAGTTGCTGATAGCCCTGAGAAGGCACATGAAGTATTAGTTAAGGTTATGGCATTGATGCATCAGAGAGGAAAATTTATGAAGGAAAACAGAATGAAGAATATTGTCCAAACAAAAGAAAAAGATCGTTTTTTTGTTATCGTGGATGAGGGTGCTGTTTTGGCACCAGCTAAAGGTCTACCTAAAAACGTGAATAGAATGCTTGAAGAGTGTCAGTATATGCTCAGTCACATCTCAAGAATTGGTGGAGCATTAGGTGTACGTTTGATACTAGCTACTCAATACCCAACTGTAACCTCCGTACCTTCTGTTGTAAAACAAATGAGTGATGCAAAGTTAGGGTTTCGTTTACCAACTACAGTAGCTTCACAAGTTGGTTTAGATGAACCGGGATTGGAGGATTTACCCTCTTTACCAGGGAGAGCATTATTCAAAACTGATCGGATTCATGAGCTGCAAGTACCGTACCTTTCTGATGAAATAATGAGACAGCTTTTACGAGAATACGAGGTGATTAAACATCATGAGGCACCAGACGCTCAAACAGAAAACCAGACAGATAGAGATTTTATCCAGTTTAAATAGGTTAGAATTAGCCTCTAGAAGGCAATTACAAGCTATCCATAGTCTAGGTAGTATAAGGAACGAAAATCGTGTTCTGAAGGATCTACGGCAATATTGTCATATCACTTCGCATAATCGGGAATATATATTATCTCAATAAGAAAGGTCTTGCTCTTTTAGGATTAAATCCAGAGGAACGCAAAAAGAAACACCAACTTGAACATATTCTTTTAAGAAATGAAGCTTGGATGTGGCTTGGTTTTCCCGATTGGAAAACAGAGCAAGTTATAAAATTTAGATACCAAGATGAAGAAAAAACAATCGTACCAGATGTTTATTATGTAATAGATCAAGTACCTCATTTTGTTGAGATTGATAGACTGCAACACATGAAGGTAAATGAAGAAAAGATACAATATTATAGTTTGATTACAAAGATATATATAAAGCAAAGGGGCCTAACACCCAACATATTATTTTTTACAATATCAGATTATCGTGAAAAGAAATTAGAAAGCTACGGAATGAAGTATACTGCATATGTTCGTACATTCTTATTGAGAGAAGTATTATGAATGTAAAAGCACAAGATGAACGGTAATCCTTGTGCTTTTTACATGTCCCAAAAATCAGTTATTTTAGCGTTTCTGTCTACTTTTTAATAGCTCGAAAGATTTTTTGGATAACTGGGAAGCTTGGTGTGTGAGATTTATTATTACATAACCTTGAAATTGTATTACGGCTCACACCGGTTGCTTGTTCTAATTCTTGTTGCTCTATGCCGTTACGGTCTAACCACTTTCCTAATTTCGTACGATTTTTTTTATTTCCTTTCATGAAAGTGCCTTCCTTTCTCATACCCTATTTAACTTTTATTTTGGACACTTTCAATTAAATTTATACACCTTCACCTTGAATGGTGCATAGAATAAAAATAGATAAAGAGAATAAGAGATTTTTTGTAATTATTTTATGGAATATGGCATACATAATAATAGCTACAAGATGCGAATACGCTAAAATATAATTGCATCTTGTTGCAAAGGATATTCCTATAAAATAAAAAGCTAAACCCCCTTATATACCAAGGGGGTTTAGCTTTTTATCAATTGAAGGCTAGAATATTATGTTTTGTTCAATGAAAATTAAGCTAGTCGAAATTTTGCTATTTTTCATTTTTTTGTTATCGTTGATACTTTTGTAATTCTTTTAATAACTGTTGGCGCTCTGTTTCTATATCCTTCTCTGAATGTTGTTGTATTTCAACTGCATTTGGGTATTCATTTTTTTGCTTATGTAGCCATTCAGGAATCATCTCTTGTCTATTTGTTTTCTTGTTCTTTTGTTTAGATTTAGGGATTAAATCTAATAATTTTTTCTCTTGTTTTCTTCGAAGTTCAAGATCTGTTATCTTATTTTCTATGGATGTAATTAAGTAATTTTCATAATTTGGTACAGTACCTTTTTTATAGTTATTAATACATTTTTTTAATACAGAATCAAATGATCTCTTTTGTATTTTACCTTTAAAAATATCTCGAACTTTATTGGTAATCCATAAAATATCGTCATCAGATAAAGATGGTGTATATACAGTATTCATTTGTGTTGCATTAATAATTTTTGAATTTTGAATATCCTTTGTATCTGAATGTAAAACGTTCGGTATATCTTCATCATCAATATTTGTTATTTTTTCTTTTGTATATATTGTTTTTGTAGCTGTACCGACAGTACAGTACTGAGAGTACTGTACTGTCGGTACAGTAGTAATTTTTTTTAGAACTTTCGACTGATGTACATTTAGTACATCAGTTAAATCTTGAGGGATATCAAGGGTTCCGCCATTCATTAAGCTCAAAGATTTGACGGAAGATCCCGAATTTATTAGTTCCGATATTGATTCTAGAATGAACGCGGAAAATTCTTCGGAAATGAATGGAATATCTGAAACATTATAAAAGGATTGTTTTTTTCCATTTATGTAACAATTAAAACCAATTATATAGTTTTTACTTGCAAGTTCTTTCCAAGCTGCATCTATATTTTTTCTACTAAACTTTTTATATAATTGTGTTTTATAAATTATCCAATCACTTGGTAAACTCATAAGGTGAGAAAGGAGCCCAATTGCTCGTAAATCAATTAAGTCATTTTGTAATGGGTTATTGTGTATCTGAGCATATTGATTTGTATGACGTCTTTTAATTATATTACTCATGATATTTTCTCTCCTTTTAAAGACAAAAAGAAAAAGCATTTTTTCTATTTTTAGTTATAAGAAACTACACCTCTTGAAAATTCGCTATGGAAAATGTACACTATATGTAATAAGTTTATAAAACAAAATTTATAGGAAGCGTTTTAATTCATTGGGAGTTGTTCTGTACCGGCCAAAGTATGAAATAACTTCTTTTTCTTTTGTCTTTTTTATATTAATTGTTATAGATTAATAGTCAAATTCAAAATACGGATGTTATCCATTATTATGTGAAAAATATCTAATTGATAATTGTGAAAAAATTCCGAAAATGTTTTCTGTATTACCTTACCACATTAATGAAATCATGGATAAAATATGCAAATTTTCATATTTTATCCATGATTTTATATTATAAAGGAATATTTTAGTAATTTCTTTATCATGTTCCGACAGAAGATTCCCTCCTCAAAAATTTAAAAAGTGAGGTGCAACTCATGTTAGTAAATAAGGCATATAAATTTCGTATCTATCCAAATAAGGAACAGGAAATATGAATTGCTAAAACCATCGGTTGCAGTCGATTTGTATTTAATTGTTTTCTTACTCTGCTGAGCTAACTCAATTAAAGAAGCAACAGGATACGATTGGGTTAAAAGAAGTCGATAGTATTGCTCTTCGATCAACATTGAAAAGTCTCGCAGATGCTTTTTCACGTTTTTTCAAGAAACAGAATGATATGCCACGTTTCAATTCTAAAAAGAATAAAGTTAAATCATACACAACCAAGCAAACAAACAAACGGAAATATTGCTATTGTAGACAACAAAAAATACCTAAACTTGGAATTGTTCCCTTTTTCTAGAGTATAGCTTCGTTTTAGAAACTTTGCAACAGAACCGAAAAAAGATGCCAAACGGCATCTGAGTAATATAATAAGTTAGGTTTGTACAATAGAGTCCCATTGCTTATCTTATATGAACTAAACTTTGATATGTATTAATTTGACCATAACCAAAGTAAATATCTTTTCCCTTAGGACCTAAATCTTTCGCCCCTCTTTGTAAAAAATAATTAATTTGTTGTATAGACGGTTTCTTGTGATGAATTTCTTTATATCTTGAGATAATGAGTGCTGCGGTCGCAGATACTTGTGGCGCTGCTAAACTGGTTCCTAAGGATAATGAATACCCTTTAGGGATTCCAACAGCTTGATCTAGCTCAGTATTATTTAGTGTAACAGGATGTGTTACTAAAATCATCTCTTGTATATCAAGTTCTTGTTCAGTATCGAATTTTTTTCCGAAGTATCCTGTAGGTGCAGAAAAATCTATTGTTTGTCCATAATTTGAATAGCGAGCAAACTTACCACTTTTTTCCGTAGAAGATACTATGATAGGACTAGTAAAACTCGCTGGAATTTGAATTTTTGAAGTAGTATTACCATTTTCTTCGATTTTTTGAGGGTGACTTAAATCAATACTATCATTTCCAGCTGAAGCAATAACTAATACTCCATTTTTTTGAGCATATTGGATTGCCTTTTTATATAGTTTAATAGTTGCCTTGTCTGATTTATTATTAATAGATTTGAAAGTACCTAAGCTTAAATTAATAATATCATTATCATCTTTAACTGCTTGAATAATTGCTTTAACTACCCAATCAGATTCTCCATCTCCTGTACCAAAAACTTTATAAGGTATGATTGTAGTATTTGGAGCAATCCCTTTTATATTTCCTTGTGCTGCTATAATTCCAGCAACTTGTGTACCGTGCCCTAGTTTATCTTCAAGTGTTGGATCACCTGTAACAAATGATTTTCCTTTGGTTACATCTATACTTCTTTGTAAATCTGGATGTGTAATATCCACTCCGCTATCAATTAAACCTATTAAAATATTTTTATTTCCCTTTTGTATGTCATACGATTTATAGTTATTAGTTACATTAGAGATATGCCATGTGAAATTTTGATAGAATTGTTCTTGAGTACTAAGAGCATTTGATGATAAACTCATATGCTCTTGTGTTTTATGAATACGAGTATTATTAGTGTTTTCAGATACAGGTGTTACATAGGTGTTTGTTCCGTAATCCTCAATATCATTTGGGAATTTTTCTTTTATGAAATCTATTATTTTTTTCGTATTCAAATCATTATTCATTTTTAAATTAATAGTACCAATTTCAGGTATCTGTTCTATTTTTACATTTTTAAACTCTTGGTGTACGGCTTCTTTTATCGTATTTGTTGAATTTGTGTTCTTTAATATAATAAATATAGAATTACCTCTGCTATCTGCAGCAGCAGAATTAATATCCGTAATACTGCTAAATACAAATGCTAACATAAACATAAGAAAAAGTTTTTTAGAAAAATTCATTAACTATACTCCTGTGAAATATTTTAATTAGTAGATTAATCAGAAAACAAGCACCTCGTTTTTAATTTTATAAACGAGGTGCTTGTTTAATATTATGAAAATAGGATATCTTCAACGTTGAAAGATAATTAATTTCTAAATGTATTTAGAAATTAGTTACAGTTAGAACAAGACACAAGTGAGCAACCACAAGTGAAAGTTTTGCAATTTTTAATAGATTGTTTGATTGTTTGGCCAATTGTTGTCCAAGTTTGAGGTGATACATCACCAGCAGCAGCCTTAGTTTTTAAATTCACATCAAGATCAAAAGCTTTAATTTTTTCCATGTTAATTCCTCCAAATATTTTTTATCGGAATATTCCGTCTACTAAATTTAAAACCATTTTTTTCCACAAGTCAATACTTTTTTGTAATAAATGTATTTATTTGCAGTAATAACAAAAAATGAATTTTCTTAATAATCCATTATATGGAATATTCCACCTCATAAATTTACCTTTATATCCAAAAAAAGTCAATACTTTTTTTGTAATAAAAAGAATATTATACTAATAGAGAAAATAAAAAACAGTCAGACTTCTATTTGTCTTTTAAATTAAACAATAAACTTAATCGAGGTGATATTAATTGTCAAATTCAAATACACATTCAAATTTACAATTTGAATGCCAAGACTTTTTTATGTTAAGGACCCCATTACTGCCAATTAATAAATATTTAGAAGTATTTAATCCGGATGGGAAATCAGATGTTGAAAAATTAGAAAATATAAACAAAAAAATTGTTAAGTTAATAGAAGATCCTTTAATTAGGGAAGCCATTGCAGTAGCTAGTCCAAGCTTATGTAAGTCTCTACCACATATTCAAGAAGAAAAGGACAGTAAGAAAAAGAAACAAGCATTATTCAGCTTTATACGTTTTTTAATACGTATGATGACACGTCCAACTCCCTATGGGTTATTTGCGGGAGTATCAAAAGGTGATTTTGCTACTCATACTAAGGTGAAATTAACAAACTACAATCAATTTAAAAAAAGAGTGCGTCCAGATATGGAATGGTTATATGAGATAATAAAATTGTTAGAGAGCAATCCAATGGTTATTAATCAGGTTAAAGTTTTCTTTAACCAAGCTACATATATACATGGCGATCGTCTTAAATTGTCATATCATACTATGCTAGGGAAACAATCTAATGAGGCAGAAGAAATTGAAAGTGTTAATGTGCGTTTTTCAGATGCCCTTGAAGAAGTAAAAAAATTGACTCAAAACTCTATTACGTTTTCTCAGCTACAGCTTCAACTGCAAAAAAAGTATGAGGATGTGCCTTTAGTTGTAATAGAGGAGTTTCTTAAGACATTAATAACTCAAGAAATCTTATTAACTGAATTACGACCTCCTTTAGTTAATACATCAACATTCGACTATTTGATGAACACAATATCCTCCATAGAAGGAATAGATGAGTTCAAAAAAAGTCTGGGGGAAATTTCTAATTTAATAAGCGATTACAATAGCACCAGTATTGGTAAAGGGGAAAAATTATATAATCATATTAATTCAAAAATGAGTAAATTAGTAGAGAATACAACAAGTAACATACAAGTGGATCTAGCACTTGGAGATAATAATGAAATTAATCTTAATAAAAACATAAAAAATGAAATTGAGAGTGTAGCTAATCTATTTTGGGAGATTAGTTTACAAAATAGTTATTCACCTCTTACTGAATATCGAAATGCCTTTATAGAAAAATATGGCGTTTATCAAGAGGTACCATTGTTAGAATTACTAGATAGAGATATGGGATTAGGTGTACCAGCCACATATGAATCATCTCATAGGAATGGTTTATATCACCCTATACATGGTGAAGAAAGTAATCAGCAAAAGTTAATTACAAGTTGGGCATTGGAGGCAATTTATAATAGAGAACACGAAATTAATCTAACCGATGAGAAGCTTGCAAAGCTTAGGGATTCCAATAAAAAAGTTCAACATATCAAAGCGTCGTCTATGGAACTATATTTTACATTAGCTTCTAACAGTTCTGAGGAAATTGATGCAGGTAACTATCAATTAACTTTGAGCCCAAATCCTGGTTCAAATGCTGTTGGGCAAACATTTGGTCGTTTCATGGATTTATTCAGTGATGACGATTCTTTGAGAAGCGAATTAAAAAAAGTGCAACAGGAAAATAATTTGTTTTATAAAGAAGCAATCCATGCCGAATTAGTTTATTTACCTAACAAGGGTCGTACAGCTAATATTGCAACAACAGGAAGTGTTAAACCATATGAAATTGCAATAGGAACTATGGCCTCTAAAGATGAATCTCATGTTATTCCACTTTCAGACTTATATATTGGAGCAGCCCATAATCATTTTTATATCTACTCTAAAAAATTAGATAGAGAAATTATACCAACCACAAGTCATATGTTGAACACTCAGTTAGGGCCAAGTATATTTCGTTTTCTGAGTGATATTATTCAAGAGCGAGAGGGATCCTGGTCAAAAATTAATTTTGGTAAATTAGAAGATTCTCCTATGCTACCAAGAATTAGATTAGGTAAAGTCATTTTGTCACCTGCTAGGTGGTTGTTAAAACATGATTTTTTAAATGTAAATAATAATAGTTTTACAGAATGGACTCATGCATTCAAAGAATGGCAAAAAAATTGGAATGTTCCTCAATATATTTATTTAGTAGAATTTGATAACCGATTATTACTAGATCTAAATAATCCTTTACATCTTGAGATTGTAAAACAAGAGTTAGATAAAGTTGGAAAAGATCGAGCGTTAAAATTAATTGAAATTGAGGGAGATATAGATGCTCATTGGGTAGAAGGTTCAGATGGTAAATATATCATGGAAGGTGTATTTCCATTAGTACGTAAACAAGAAGTTTCAAAATCAACTTCACAAATATCGCTAGATAATAACTATATAAGAAGAAATGCCTACATTCCGTATCAACAAAGAGTAAAATTCCTAGGGAGTGATTGGTTATTTATAAAGCTTTATGGAATGAGTGAGAGAGAAGAAGAATTCTTAAGTGAAGAATTGAAACCATGGATTGAAAATTGTAAGGATAAAAATTGGGCAGACTATTTATTCTTTATGCGCTATTCAGATCCTGAGCCTCACATTCGACTACGCTTTCATGGAGATCCTGATTTGCTTATACATCAAGGTATCCCAGAAATAATTACTTGGACCAATGATTTAAAAATTAAAGGATTATTAAATAGATTGGTAATAGATGCATATGACCCAGAAATAGAGAGATATGGTGGAAATGCCTTAATAGGGCATGCAGAAAAGCTATTTTACACTGATAGTAATATCGTTTTAGAATGGTTAAAATGGAAAAAAACAGATACACCAGAAGTAAGTACTGAGTTATTTGGTGTGGTTAGTACCATACATTATTTAGAAGGATTTAATTTATCATTTGAAGAACAATTAGCATGGTTAGAACGTTATGTGGATTATAAAAAGCACTTAAAGGAGTTCCGAAAAAATAGAAATACGTATATGAAATATGGAAATTCACAGGATGATTGGCAAACACTTCGATCAGTTCCAGAAGGGGAATCACTATACAGACTATTGAAATTAAGAAATGAAACCACCATGGAATACCTAGCAGCAATTAATCAAGTTAAATTAGCAGACAATTTAAGTAATGATTTCAATGATATTGTTGCTAGTGTAATTCATTTACATTTAAATCGTTTAGTTGGTATTGACCGAGAAAGAGAAGATAAAATTATGACTTTAGCGTACCATACTTTAAGAAACTTACGTTATACGAGGGAAATTGCTCATGCATAATATGATAAAAGAAGATGAACAATTAAATATATCACAAGTATTTAGATCTTTTAAGTTTTTACCAAGGGTTTTCCATTTGTTATGGAAAACCCATCCTGCTTTTTTTATACTAGTTCTATTTATTAATGGTTTACAAGGTTTTATACCAGCAGCTATGTTACTTGCAACTCAAAAACTAATTAATACCGTGGCTCTCTCGCAAAATGAAAGTAATTTTGAACCGATTACTATAGCAATTTTAATCCTTGTAGGAATTGGTTTATTTAATGAGATTTTGAGTACAATTGAAGATTATATTAATACTGTATTTGAATCTATGTTAGTTATTCGAATTAATGAAAATTTAATGAATAAGTCTACATCCTTATCATTAAGCCAATTTGAAGATTCGGAAGTTCAAAATCTATTAAAAAGAGCGCAATCTGAGGCTAGTTATCGGCCATATCAAATTTTAGGTGGAATTACTACTTTATATAGTGGGTGTATTACACTTGTTTCTACCGTAATAATTGTGTTTACATGGAATGCTTGGGTTGCAAGTGTTCTAATTTTCACACCAGTTATTTTTTTCTATTGGTTTTTACGCTTGGCGCAATTAGAATTCAAAGTACACTATGATCGGGCACATCGAGAGAGGGAATCATGGTATTTATCGTTTCTAACAACAAAAGATACAACATTTAAAGAAATTAAATTGTTTCAGCTAGGTAAGCACCTAATAAGTCGTTATCAAAAAATTAATAAATATTTTTTAAATCAAGATAAGGAATTGGCTAGAAGACGACTGAGACTTTCTTTTGTATTTCAACTTATAAATCAACTTTTAATGGGATGTATAATTTTTTTAATTGCACTCTCAGCTTTTACAAAGCAAATTTTAATCGGTAATGTAGTGGGATTAATTCAAGCTTGTACCAATACGCTTTCTGCGTCTCAAGGTATTGTAAGGGCTATATTATCTTTTTGTCAAAATAATTTATATTTACAACAATTATTTACTTTTTTAGATTTGCCGGAGGAACAGAAGAAACAATCGAACCTTGCTAATATTCCTACAGCGTTCAATGAGAAAATTAATACCATTGATATTTGTAATCTAACATTTACTTATCCTAATACAGACAAAAGAGCTTTACGTAATATAAATATCTCTTTAAAAAAAGGTGAAACTGTAGCGATAATAGGAAAAAATGGTTCTGGAAAGTCTACATTAGTAAAATGTCTATTACAATTATATACGAATTATAGTGGAGAAATATTAGTAAATGGACGAAAGCTTACTGAAATTGAACCATTAGATTATACCAGTAAAATAGGAGCTGTCTTTCAAGATTTTGTGCATTTTGAACTATCAGCTAGAGATAATATAGGGTTTGGAGATACAAAATTTTTACAAGACGATATATCTTTATATAACGCAGCTGAGAATGCTGGTATTTCTTCGCTAGTCAAGCAGTTACCAAAACAATTGGATACACAACTGGGTAAATGGTTTGATGACGGTTACCAATTGTCAGGCGGACAATGGCAGAGGATTGCTATTGCTAGAGCATTTGTGCGAGATGCTGATATATATATTTTGGATGAACCAAGTGCAGCCCTGGATCCAGAAGCTGAAAAAGATGTATTTAATCGTTTTAAACAACTTGTTGAAGATCGTATTGGAATATTTATTTCACATCGATATTCGTCTGTCCGATATGCAGATAAAATTATTGTAATGGAAGACGGTGAAATTAAGGAATTTGGTAATCATGATAGCTTAATTAAGGAATGTGGTATTTATGCTGAATTATACAATATGCAAGCAGAAGCATTTCTAAGTAATAATGTAGAATTACAAACTAATTAGGAAAAATTACTTTTTTATAAATAACTATACCGGAGGTAAACAATGGTTAAATTACAAAATTCTTTTCTTATACAAGATCAGCAACTGAAAGAACGTATATGGAATATTGTTCTTTCTACTGCTGAAAAATTTAAAGATATTGATAAAATTGAACAGCTTATGATGGAAAATATAGATCCAGATTCAAGAGAACTTTATAGTAATTCCCTTGGTTCTGGGTATCCAGGTATCTGTTTACTATTAGGCGAATTAGATCGTATAAACCCAGAAGGAGATTGGGACTTAGCTGCACTTGAATATTTAAAACGTATACAAAATAATTTACAAACTGGTTCAATAAACTCTTTATCCTTGTTTAATGGGTTAACTGGTATTATGATGGGAATAAATGCATGTTCCAGATCCGGAACTAGGTATCAAAATTTTTTAACACAATTAAAAGAATTCTTTTTAGAGGTTTATCCTACTATGTTACAGGATTCATTCATGAGGACAAAAGATGGAGCAAAAATGGAGGATTATGATGTTATAAGTGGATGGACTGGAATTGGACGTTCATTACTATTGTTTTCAAATGAACCCGAAATTGAGATAGCTTTAAAACAAATACTAGAATATATAGTGAAACTTAGTGAAAATAAACAAATAAATAATTTTCTAATACCTTCCTGGTACCTATCCAAAGATAACTTATTTTTAGAAAGTGAAAAAAAACTTCATCCTAATGGAATCTTTAATTGCGGATTATCACACGGAGTATCTGGGATTTTATCTTTCTTATCAATTGCTAGCCAGCATAAAATAACAGTCTCTAATCATCACGAAGCAATTGAGAAAATCGCTACATGGCTTATAGGTTGGATTCAAGAAGAAAAAGGTGTGAAATTCATACCAAATGTTATTAGTTTAGAAGATTATTTAGCAGATTCATATACAGGAGGTTTTCAACATAGAGATGCTTGGTGTTATGGTTCACCAGGAGTTGCTCGAGTTTTATGGTTGGCTGGGGAAACTCTAAATAGAAATGATTTAAAACTTGAAGCTTTGTCTCTATGTAAATCTACTTTCCAACGTTCGCCTGAGACGTGGGGAATCTATTCATCTACGTTTTGTCATGGATATGCAGGTCTATTGTCATTAACACAGGAAATGTGGAGAGTATCAGGAGATGTAGATTTAGAAATACATAGAAATGAATTGGTTTATAAACTTTTGGAAACTTTTGATACACTAGCGCCTTTAAATTTTTATGACTCTGAGTTTAATTCAAGTCATAAAGAAATACAAAATTATACAAAAGTAGGATTAATTGAAGGAACTACAGGTATTTTATTATCACTTCTTTCCACTATTAATCCTAATTGTACCTGGGAAAGTGCATTTTTAATAAAATAACATTAAAGAAAGGATTTTTATATGCTTCGAGAGATGATTCAAATTGGTTGGGATATAATTACTCTAAATACACCCATGTATCTGAATTTTTGGATTCTAATTATCTATATACTCAGCGTGTTAGAAGGGATTTTTACATCTATTCAAAAAGGACGTCCACTAATAAGAGTAATAGTTTATGCGTTGATAGAAAGACTCATCCTTACCATTGTTGCAATAACAGTCATAGGTTTTATATTACGTGTCATCAATTTACTTTTACCAGGGCATATACAACCTTACAATCAGAATAATTTAGTACTATTGAGCTTAATGATTATTACAACTTCTATTGTATTAGATTTTATTATTAGAGTTATTGTGAAAAATAAACATTTAGATATAATACTAGTGGTAGTAATAATTGGAGTTGTTGTTTCCATAGGTTGCTTATGGGGGCTTACATTAATTTTTAATTCTGTAATATCACTTAGTTTCGTAGTTATACTATTGATAAGTGTTATTTTGACGTTATTTTTAACTATAACCTATTGCTTTAGGTGATGTTAATTTAAAGATATAAAACGGGGTAACGTCAGGAAAATGCGGATTTACAACGTTAAAATATTTGAGACAAATTAACAAACTAAGACCAAAAATAGAAAACTTCTAACAATTATTACATAAGATTAATGTTCAACTTTCAAGAATTGCGGAAGCTGTTACTTCTCATGATGAAGAATTGTCACGTAATTTCGGTTTGAAATAAGAAATGCTGCAATCCCTATAAAAAGAGTTTTAAATGAGCCATGCAACTTTTATTGTATGGCTCATTTAGTTTTTTATAATAAAGATGCTGGAATGTAAACTAATTATGAAAAGATTATTTCCAAAGAAGAAAAGGCATCTTAATGAGTGCCTTTTCTTCTAATTGCACCACTTCACGTTCAATTAGTTAAGAATATAACATTTTATAATTTCATGTACCATAATTCGTATCAAAAATAAAAAACACTTATTTACTAAGGGATTGAATAGACCTAAATTATGTGTTTATAACGAGATTGTATGTTTTGTTTTTGGGGGGATGAAATGATGTCCAATTACTCAAAATGCATGAATCGAATGATATTCTGTATCGATCTTTGTTCATTTTTCGCCAGTTGTGCTTGTGTTATGCGGGGATTAGATCCTTTGAAAGTGAAACTGGCTGTTGTTGGAGACGTAATAGGGATTTCTAAGAGCAATCGGAACAGATGTACTTAAAGTAACAAAAACGTATTATGGTGAATCAAGGCTTTTTTATCCAGCTTTGCCTAGGAGAACTTCTCGAACAGATTTTGAAACAATTACAGCCTGGAGAAACATTTGAATTAAAAAATACTTATATTGGTGATAAACAACAACTGTTTGCATGCGTCATTGTTAATCGATTAACTGAAAAACAACTTCAAAAACGACGAGCGAAAATCACAGAAAAAGAAAAATCTAAAAATAGAACGTAATCAGAGACAAGTAAAATTGTAGTGGGATTAAATGTGTACATGGCGAAGACACCTTGAGAATGGGTTCCGATGGAACAAGTACATGAGGGTTCCGGTGCAAGAAATTCAAGATACATGCAAGTAATCTCCTAACCTTGGACATACTGATAGTATTACTCTAGAAAAAGGTGTGTGATCGATATGGAAAAGGAAAATTTGTTCAAATGGAAGCATTACCAGCCGGAACTAATCTTATTAACAGTAAGATGGTACCTACGGTACAATTTGAGCTTCCGTAACCTGGTGGAAATGATGGAGGAACGAGGCTTATCCATGGCTCACACAACGATTATGCGATGGGTTCATCAATATGGACCTCAATTAGAAGAGAAAGTACGACATCATCTTAAAACAACAAATGATTCATGGAGAGTCGATGAAACTTATATTAAAGTGAAAGGGCAATGGATGTATGTATATCGTGCCGTTGATTCAGAAGGGAATACCATTGATTTTTATCTAAGTAAATCAAGAGATAAACAAGCAGCGGTTCTGGTGCAAAAACTTTAATATACGTGTAAGTAATCTCTAACACCTGGACATACTGATCCTATTACTCTAGAAAAGGTGTGATCGGTATGGCAAAGGAACATGTATTCAAGTGGAAACATTATCAGCCTGATGTTAT
>NZ_JAEHBX010000072.1:0-21277 GCF_016483395.1 Bacillus cereus group sp. N21 | reverse complement strand
TGGAGTAGCTTCATAAACTAGCAATTTAAAGAAAACAGACTCTCTAGGTTTCTAGCGAATGTTTTTGCACCAGAACCCAAAATAATTCGGTTAGGTAATAGAGAATAATCATACAAGGTAACCCCTCCAATGCAGAACGTTTGTTCTTATTATAAACCTAGTGTTTCGGTTTATACAATCCTTTTGTAAATAATTTTTAATACTCAATTTGGTACGTGAAATTATTTACAATTCTTCAAAGTTCGACCACGGAACACGTTTATATCTCTTAACTTATTAAACTCGTTTTCGTTTTTTTATAAATTAAGAAAAGCTCAAATCCTTATGTACCAATGGATTTAAGCTTTTTATTTTATAGGAATACTCGTTGCAACAAGTTGCCATTAGGATAGTGTATCAGCAACTTGTAGCTATTACTATGAATGCTAGATTCCACAAAATTATTACATGTTTTTTCATTTTTACTTCTTAATTTATTTTATGATAAAAACTACACCAAAATTACAATTTGTTGAAGGTTTTAAAAATTATAGATTTGGACAAGCTAGATTTATAAATAATGATTTTCCGAGGTGAGAATATGAGTTGGTTTGGTGTAGGGAAACCTAGGAGTAAATTTGGTAAATTTATAGATAAGCATAATTTAACTCAACAGGAAGTCGCAGAAAGGAGCGGTGTAAGTCAAGGGACGATTAGTCGTTTATGCAAAGGAAATGCATTTCTTCCGTCTTTAAAAACTGGTTCCAAGATTATTGATACTTTAAAAAAGTTAACAAATAAAAATGTAGATTACAATGATTTTTGGCTTTAGTTAAAAAATATCATTCATCACAAAAGTTCTCATAAACACATTTTGTTTTACAGCATATTGCTCTAACTTTGATTGTCGATAGTCTGATAATGTGAAAAAGATAATTACTGGAACAATAGCATTCTGTCTTTTATAAATATCTGTTATATGGCCATATAACTGTATTTTATGTTCGTTTGCCTTCATATGTTGCATACGATCTATTTCAACGAAATGGGGAACATTATCTTCAAAATACGTTGCGTCAGGAATAATTTGATACCGTTGACCATTGATTGAAAACTCTATAGATCTTTCTGTTTTCCATTCTGGAAATCCAAGCCACATCCAGCTTTCGTTTCTCATTAATATGTGCTGTAATTGACTACTTTTCTTTACTTCTCTTGTAATTCCTAATAAATCACGTCCTTTTTTATTTAAATAATATACATGCTCACGGGCTATTTTAGTAATATGACAATACGGAGTCAGATCCTTTAGTACACGATTTGCATTTCGAATACTTCCTAGGCAGTGGATGGCTTGCAATTGTCTCCTGGTTGCAAAATCTAACTTACTCAAAGTGGATAAAATCTCGATTTGTCTCGCTTTCTGTTTGAGTGTTTGATGCCTCATTTTGTTTCACCACCTTGTATTGCTTCAGTAATTCCCATATGTCCATATCCTTTAAATAAGGTACCTGAATTTCTTCTGTGCGATCAGTCTTAAATAATGCTCTTCCTGGAAGGGAAGGCAGATCTTCAAGACCTGGTTCATCCAAAGCAACTTGTGAAGCAACCACTGTTGGTAATCGAAAACCTAGCTTTGCATCAGCATTTTGTTTGATTTGCCTTGGCAATGTGTCAGAGGTTGGATATTGAGTACAAAATATAAGCCGGAATCCTAAACCACCTCCGATTCTTGCGATTTCAGATAACATCTCCTGGCACACAAATAATAAATCCCGTTGTTTTTTAGGTAAACCTTGTGTCGGACAAAGATTCGCTCCTTCATCTACTATGATGAAGCAACGCTCTCTAATTGATGTATCTATAACATTGGTAAAATAGGACTTTTTCATCATCTCAATCTGTTTTACCATCTTTTCACGTACTCTCACCAACATCTCTAACGCCTGTTCCGGGTTTTCAGCTACTTCTACTACTTGGGATAGCTCTTTGTAAGGACTAAATTCTAGCCCTTCCTTCAGATCGATAATAAAAAAATTCACGTGTTGAGATTGTTGCAAAATTAAACTAGTCATCACATTTTTTAAGAATACTGTCTTTCCAAAACGAGTCATTCCACTTACACACATATGCGGTGTTTTCTCGAAATCATGATACACGTGTTTATCTAATGCTTTCCCCATCATAACTTTCCATGTGTGCTCTTTTAACAGCTCCTTAGACCAATTCCACATTTCAGGTATTCGTTGCTTAAATACTCGAATATGAAGCTCTCTTTGATGAAACGATATTTTAACAGGTTTATATAGTCCTTCTTCTAATACTTCAGCTAACTTTTTGATAAGTTGACTAGGTACGCCGAGCGGTAACTTGTAAACATAATTCATACTTATGTCATCTTCTACTTCTTTTATAAAAATGGGGTATTGTAATTCACCTTTATGTTGAACACATACCTTTGTAATTTCAAAAAACATTGCAATTTTTTTCTTATCATTCGTTCCATTACTTTGGTAAAAATAAGCTACAGTTATAAAGGTTGCTGGTATTAATAAAAGTGATATCATATCC
Organism: Bacillus cereus group sp. N21; assembly: GCF_016483395.1. NCBI lineage: Bacteria > Bacillati > Bacillota > Bacilli > Caryophanales > Bacillaceae > Bacillus > Bacillus cereus group sp. N21. The sequence goes on along the minus strand of NZ_JAEHBX010000072.1, from coordinate 18,727 downwards.
TCCATACCTCCTTTAGGTAGTTGAGCCTGTATGGAAGGTTAGAAAAAACAAATTAAAACGCACTATTACAATTATTTTCAACTACCAGATGTAATACTAACGTAGAAACACATCTAGTATATCCATTAGCACATACCAAACACTCCCAATTAATAAGCATTTGAGACCCGCACGTAGCAACCAATCTGGAAGGTAAAAACCTTTCTTTTTTAACAACTTTATTCCTAAAACAGAAACTCCTGTGACACCATACACAACCCCTAATTCTCCAATGATTGTCATGTTAATCCCACCCTTTTGGTTTAATTGACAAATTTCCCTTACGATCCTTATAAAGTTGATACTCATTCAACAATTCATTCCATGAGACCGGATACTCATCACCGTACAAATCCTCTTCGATTTTTTGACTCAAATAATAATAACCTTTGTATTGTCGGTCTAAATACACTTCATGACGTACCATGTGCTCTCGTATTGCTGAAATATCTTCTTCTCTTTTAGTATCCCGGTACATCTGACGTAATGATTTTGAAGAATACAGATAAGGGGTACTATATAACATCTGATAATAACTCATGTTGTCTCACCATCCATATAGATTTCTAGATACACTAAATACATATGATGAGGATTCATTATTTCGAATTTGTACCTCAAAAAAATACAAAAATACGCCATTCCCATTTTAGAATGACGTTCGATAATAAATTACCCTTTTTTAATCATATTTTTATTAATTAATAAAATCTTATATAAATATATATCTTATATATATTTAAAATATAAAGACAAAACTTATATAGGAAGAGCAAATAGGGTTTTATTTCTACTATAACAAGGGATTTGAGCATACCATAGCACAAAAAATCATAAATAGCAGAATCTAACAACACAAAATTAGCTATTAGTAAGGTATAAAACCTACAAAAAATCATAAATAATATCATGTATTTCTACATAAAAAATGAAACAAATTGATGCATTGTTAAATATATTTATTCAAGTAATAAATTTTCAATTTATCCACCGTATGTCCACAATTTCTTAATATTTACTCACAAAACATTCACAATATAGGTTAACTAATCAACATAATTAGAATTTGTCACATAACTCACATAAATATTGATGATTTTTGATAGGTGAAGTACTAAAACCCCTTTATTTCAATAATAATTACATAATATTATTCACATTAGAGTTTATTTATCTACATACCCACGAAATTTAATGTTTTTCTTATGATTTTTTGTAGGTATTTGAATGTATTTTAGATAAAAATAATATGTTTATTTAAACATAGATGTGGAAAATTAGTTAATTGCAGTACAGTTTTGTATAGGAATGTATAAAAAAAGACTCTATTATGAATAGAATCGAGTAAAGGTGTCTATAAGGAGAAATCAGTGTAGGGTTTTTAAATAATGGAACCAACACGAATAGCCCTCTATTTATATTTTTTTCAAAAATAGAGAGCGGAGTATCGTTAATTTGTTTCTATTACCTCAAGTACTTGTTCAGCTGTCGTTACTTGAATACCAGCGCGTACTAATTGTTCAAATGCACGAATAAACGTAATCAAATTGAACTCATTCGGCACTTCAATAACGCGAAGTGTTTCTTTAGGTAATCTATCTATCTTTTCAATGAACAATTCGCGAACATCACTCGGAATAAAGCGATCTTTATGTCCTCTTGTTTTTAGAAGTTCACGTATTTCTATTTCTAAAGCTATATAAGCATTTAGATTTGCACCTTGTTCATAGGCGTATTTTCTAAACAATGTTTCTTCTTGATATTTTAAATAGTTACGGTGATACGATTCCTCTGTAACTGGTACAGCGAATTTGGATTTTAGTAACTCATATGTTTTACGGAACAATTTTTTGATGTTTCGATGAGAGTACATAGAGAAATGCAATCCAAAATCAAATACAGCTTGTTCCTTTTGTTCTTTTGAAACATGTTGTGTAATAAGAGGATAAATGCCTTCTTTTGCCGCTGTATCAAGAATTTGATATTGTGATGTTTGATTTAATATTTTTTTCAGCGTATACACTAACTTACTTGGATATTCTTCATTACGATCTATCATGTCACGTAAGCTGCGAATGACACTTCGAATTTGTCGATGACAAGTATACTTAAGTACATGAATAAATTTATTCATGTCTTGTGCAAATTCACCGATATTCAGTTCTTGTAGCACAGATTCAATAAAACGAGCTTTCCGTGCATACGTAACCTTTGGGGGAAATGGATCACGATACTGTATTTCCCCAGCTTCTTTTGTACATAAGAAATCTGTATGTAAGGATAGGTATAAAGTCGTATATCTTTTTTTATTTTTACTCCCTTTTTGCAACTTGCAAATTTTGAATAGGGGAGTCCCTGTACATGGTAATGCAGTTGTTAATTCTGTCATAACCGCACGGATTTGATGTGGGTATTTCTTATGTAAAAAGCGGTACATTCCGCCAAAATGAGTTGTATTTCCTCTTTCATCCTGTTTATCTAAGGAACGTTTAAGCGTCGTTTCGCTGTATTGTTGCATAGCAATGTCCAGGAATAGCTTTTTGGCCGCAACTGAAATCTCAAAAAAAGCCTTAGTAAAAACGACCGGGCTAATATACACATAGGAATTTACCTTTTCAGTTTCTTCATTCATAAAATGAGTTAACTTAATGGTATAGCGACCATCTAATTCATTTTCTATTGTAATAATGTTATGTAAACTTAATTTCTTTAATGCAATATAGAATTGAGAATGCTGTATATAAGCAAATTCCTCTTTATACTGCTTGTAATCTTCCCACATCATATGTACTGTTACATTTGGAATGACCCCATTCGTGTAACATTTCTTGTGTAGATATAAGAAGACTTCTAAATCTGCATTTGTAATGCCATATAATTTATGTTTTCGTCCCATTGTTTCTGAAATAGCAGATAGTGTACGACTTGAAAAAGATGGTTTCGCCTGAGCCACAAAGCCATCTACATCAGCAATGCGTTCTTCATATGTCATATGATCCAGAATATCCTCAAGGTATGTATCTTTATAGCTGTAGTATTTTTCTTCAAAAGCTTCAACAAGTTTCTGCCAAGATTTCAATGTTACTAGAACTGCATTTGTATCTTGTCCAGTTAGACTACGTTGATTACGAATAATAAATGATTTCACCATCTTTTTCACCTCCTACAAATAAACCCAGAAATATATGCCAAAACACTATAAAATATACCAATTATGATTATAGCAAATCGAAATTTAATGAAATATGCCCCTTTAAGAGAAAAAATGAAAAGATGAAATGCACGTTAATCCCTTGTGTATCAAGGGATTTGAAGATTTATCGATTTTTTTTTATGGACATCATACCGCTACAGATTTTCATCTTTCTAGAACATCTATAAATCATTAGAAAGAACCTCATAAACATTGATACAATAATGTTTATGAGGTTCTTTTATAAATACAAAAGGGACATCATATGGCTATAAGTTTTCATGTTTTCAGATATAAAGTTATTTAAAGAATAGCCTTTAAACGTTGGTATTAAAGCGTTTGAACTCAAAATTTTAAATTTTATAAGGGACATCATATAGCTAAATCCTTTTCATCTTTTTATAAAAAAAGGGACATCATACCGCTACAGATTTTCATATTATATAAATAGCCGAAAATACGAACAAATGGCAGTGAATGTATGATGTCAAAGGGTTTATAGAACATTCACGTCATTCAAAAGGGACATCATATAGCTATGAGTTTTCATGTTTTTAGATATGAAATTATTCATAGAATAGTCTTTAAGCGTTGATATTAAAGGATTCAATCTCGAAATTTTAAATAGTAAAAGGGACATCATATAACTAAGACCTTTTCATCTTTGTATGAAAGAAGGACATCATACCGCTACAGATTTTCATATTATATAAATAGTTGAAAATGCGAACAAAAGGTAGTGAATGTATAATATCAAAGGAGTTATAGAACATTTTCATTATTCAAAAGGGACATCATATAGCTCGAAATTTTCATGTTCCATATTGGAATTACAAAAGAACCCCTTTTATATCAAGCTTTAGCCCTCTTTTTTAACATTTTTGTGCAGTTAAATGGGCAATGATATAGCTACAGATTTTCACGTTTATGAAAAACAAGACTAATAGAAGAAGGACCTATGAAAAAAGTTAGGATATTACATTAGCCTTGGAATTAAGTTGTATTTGGATTTTACAAATTAAATTGGTCTTGTATAATCATTTACAGGGATAGGTATGAATACTAAGACCCTGTAAAGGTGTAACGTAGAAAATTTAAAATAGAATATTCTAATTATCTTTCTTGTTATTTAGAAAGGGACATCATATAGCTAAGTATTTTCACGTTTAGATAACATTTATTAAATTTATGTAAGGAGCAAAATATATATGGAAGACGTTCTACAATTGTTTAGAGATGCATTATCAATAACAGAACCACTTTATAAACAGAACGAGCAATTGTGGCATAAATGGAATTCTTACTATGTAGACGTTGAAGCAGATAATAGTAAAATTGTAACTTCAGAATACCTTTCTCCATCATTCTCAATGCTTGTACAGTGGGTGAAGCAGCAACAAGGAAAGGGCATTTCAGCTTTAGATATATTCAAAAACATAGATACTTACAAAGTAAAAATTCATGAGACAATAGATGTCTTTATAGCCCAAGAGTTTCGTAATGAAGAAACAGTTAATACAATAACACATACACCAGTGATTGAACCTAATGCGAATATAGCGCATGAAAATTATTTAGAAGTAAATAATTCCGCCGTTTATTATAAGTTAAGAGATGGGATAGCAAAGAATCAATTTGAGGAAGATGAAAATACAAAATTAAAATCATATCCCATTGAAGCGAAAGATAGTAATGGAGTAGCACAGCTTTCATCTCATAAAGACGAAGATTTAAGGTTAACAAATATTGAAGAGGCCGCAAGATGGAACACATTAGTAGATGGTGTAATGAGTAATATGGATGATTTAACAGCGGACGTATTAGATACCATCACAATTCAATGGCTAAATGAAGCAAATTCACCTAATGAATTTATTGATTTTTCATATGAACAAGTTTTAGAAATGTGCAGTATTTCAAAAGCAAAAGCAAATGGTGTTGAATATTATAGAGTGGAAGATAAGATTAAGGTAGCTAAACGTATAGCAGCTCTAGCAAGTATTTTTATATACTTAAACGATGAGAATGAAGTAGTTGTACTAAATGATCGCGCTGAAACAGGTAAACATTATGAGGTGAAGCGTGAAGTCATTAAACGGTTATTTGTATTAGATTCTGTAGTGCTTTGGAGGGATAAAAATACAAATGAATACATGGGTATAGAATCGTGCCGAATTAAACCGGGCAGTTTCTTATCCAGTTATCTATATGGATCTAATAGCACTACGGCACTATTATCAAAAAAGGCCCTTGAATATAATAGCTATAGACACAAATATCATAAAAGATTAATTCGTTATTTGACATGGCAGTGGAGAATTCGTCAAATGTTTTCTAACTTAAAAAGGCCATATTCTATAGGGGGAGATAAAGGGTTATTAGCAGTAATGGGCATTAACCAAAAGCAAAAGCCTAACCGTATTCGTGATCAATTAGAAAATGTTTTAAGTGATTTAGAAAAAGAAGGTGTAATTTCTCATTGGGGATATGATAAGGAGTTAGATGAGGATCAATTGACGAAGAAGAATTGGTTTAAAAAATATTATTCACAGTTAGGAATAGTAATACTACCACCTAATGAATTAATTCGTTCAATGGAAAACTTAGCAAAGAAGAAGGATACTGATGTAATTCATTCAACGGAAAGCCTAGCAAAGAAGAAGGATACTGATGTAATTCATTCAACGGAAAGCCTAGCAAAGAAGCAGACTATTGATGTAATTCATAGGGATAATCAGCCAGTAAAAACTGAAGAAATGCCCTTAGATATAAATAGAAATGAACAGTTAATTCGGGATAAAATAGAATTTATGCATCGGAGAAAGAACATAACTATGCGGGAGCTCTCAGCAGAGATAGGCATATCACAGCCCACTCTTTCAAGATTCTATAATAAAAAAACAAAGCGTCTCTCTGGAACTGCGAGAGACAAATTAAATCAATGGTATAAAAGACAAATGATCATCGATAAAATGTAAATTTAAGCTAAAAATTGGTATTGAAAAGAGTCCTAGAAATAGGACTCTTTTTAATGTAGTTATTGAATTTTCCGGTTGTGAACTACCCGCCACTTAGTAGCCCTTATGAGCTTACTTGAAGTGGGGGCTTCTCGGTTAGTCGTTACTTTTGATAGCTAACGAATTAGTCCTAAAACAGCCGAGCTAACGCCCTTGTTCCAAAGGTTATTTTGTTGCTATTTATGCTAATGCTACTAGGCGTATTGCTTCATTTTTGATATTGATGGCTGAGTTATAATCTCTATCGAGATTTACACCACATATACAAGAATATACTCGTTCAGACAATGGCATATCTTTCACACTTCCACAATTGCTACATGTTTTTGTGGAAGAAAACCATTTGTCTATTTTCACAAGTTGTTTGCCTTGTTCGTGTAGTTTATAAGCTAAAAAAGAAGTGAACATACGCCAACCATTGTCAGCGACACTTTTTCCAAAATTAAGTGCTTGCGACATTCCTTTCATGTTTAGGTCTTCAACAGCTACAACATCAAAATTAGTAGCTAACTTTTTAGACTTATGATGAAGGAAATTCTTACGTTGGTTAGCTACTTTTTCATGTAACTTAGCTACACGAAAACGTTGTTTATTCCAACGCTCAGAACCTTTAGTACGTCTTGATAATACTCGTTGTGCCTTTGCTAATTGATTTAACATTTTACGGTAGAACTTAGGATAATTGGCTCTCTCATCCTCAGAACTAACGTATAATCCATCCATCGCAAAGTCTAATCCAACAACTGTTTCTACTTCTTTTTGTACAATCTCTTTTTCGTATTCAGTCAAGATGGACACATAGTATTTACCAGTAGGTGTCATGGAGATTGTACACGACTTGATAATATGGTCTTGTGGTATTTCTCTATGTTGTTTGATACGTACCATTTTCAGTTTTGGTAATTTGATATGACCATTTAACAACATAATATTTCCGTTTACTACATTCGTTGTATAAGACTTTCTGTCTTTTTTACTTTTAAATGTTGGGAAGTCATTTTGACCACTAAAGAAATTCTTATAGGCAGCTTGCAAGTTTAGTTGAGCATTTGCCAGAGCTAATGAATCAACTTCTTTCAACCATTCAAATTCTTCTTTGTATTTTGCTGGAGTTGGAAGCTTCTGTTTCTTTAGTTGTTCCTTATCACCTTTGTATTTCTCATACACTTCTTTACGTTCAGCCAACATTCTGTTATATACGAAGCGCACACAACCAAAGGTTTTACGCATAAGATATGCTTGTTCTTCTGTTGGGTACAAATGAAATTTATATGCTTTATTATGCTTTGTCATATCATTTCACCTCACTTCTCCCCTTGATTTTCGATATACTTCTTCACCAAGTCCACTGGTGCACCACCAGTAGTTAGTAAACAAAAACTTCTTGCCCAAAACATTTCTTTCCAAAGTTTCTTTTTCACTTGTGGAAATTCTTTCTTTATTAATCGAGAACTCGCACTCTTATAAGCATTAATGAACTTTGTCATTTCTGTATTAGGATGTGCCTTGAAAAATATATGTACGTGGTCAACATCATGATTCCACTCGACTAACGTTATATTGTAATTCTCAGAAAGTCTTACAAACATGTCTTTTGCATAGTATGACATATCATCATCAAATACATTTCTTCTGTATTTCACGACCAATACAAGATGATAATACAACAAGAACACTGAATGATTATTACTATCTAATTTCACTGATATACCAACCTTTTTGTTTTATAAGACTGATTATACCATAGAGAAAATAAAAAGCACAGTTACGTGCTTTTTGGCTACGCCAAACCGAAATTCATCTCCCACCTACCGTTGGGCTATTGCCCTCCACATGCTTGAGGAAGGAGAATTCTTTCGGGCAATTCGTTAAAGGCTTTGTTAAATAGTATTGTTGTTTTTCAGGTATAAAATATAGGAACGTCCGATTTGGACGTTCCCGTTCTTATTCCATTAAAGCCCCCTATAATGAAATAACTGTAAAGCTAATGAAGCTTTTTAAAAGCTGCGTTTCCCTGCCCAAGCTCCTTGCATTTTACTTAGGAATACAATTTGCCCAATATGATATGCGTCATGCAATGCTAAACTCTTCAGTTCAAGCACTAATGATCTTTCTCCAGGGATCTGTCTATACAAGTCTTCTTGTTCTGATTTTGCTAGTATTTTTTCAAGTTCACGATGAACATAAAAGTATTCTTGTTTTGTTTCCTTCCAATTTTGAAACGTCTCAGTTGGTAATCGAAATGTAGATTTATTATCTTCTGCCTGTGGCTCATTCGCTGTTTCACCAAGAAATCGCACCAGAAGTCTCTTTTTATAGAAAAGTAAATGACAAACTAATTCCCAAATGGAATTCATTGCCCCCTCAACTGGTTTCCAAATTGCCTGTTCAAAAGTAATATCCTCTAGCACTTTTTCAAGTGGTGGAAACCAGTCTTTTTCATCTAAGCAGCTTGCCCATTGTTGTAACAATAGTGTCTTTACATCCATTTTCTATTCCCTCCAATTTAATCCCTTTAATAGATAATCCCTTTGGTCAAAATCCATTTGCGGCGTGTTGTAGATAGCTATTAAACTGGTCCTTTAACGGAAAAATAAACGTTATATTATTAGGAAAATTCCGATAAATATAGTTTATCATAAGTTGTGTTAACTGAGAAAGAACAACTGTCTAAAAACATTTTGGTTATCGTAAAGTTATCTTTTATATGTTTGATGGTGTCTAAGAATTGGAACCAGCTCAAATAATGGTCTAGATATTTAGTCGCTACACTATTAAAACGCTTCATCCAGCTCTTTAAACGGCTGTGATAACTATTTACATTCTGGCTGTGATAAATCCCTTTAAATCGCTCCCTACCATTTGCTTTCAAGCGATGATGCTCAATTCCTTTTTCTTTGGCATAAGTCATAAACACCCGCCAAGCATCCGTACACAGAACATTTTGTATTGATAGTTTGGAACCTAACGCTTCGTCCAAACTCTTTGTTATAATACGCCCTTTTCCTATTGTTTTGGAAAACGTTCTCTTTTGGCGGTCTCTGGCTACAAGAACGCATACTTGGTCCCTACTTATTCCTCTAAACTTTGAATTACCACCGCGGAACCTTGGTTTTCGACCTTGGATATTCCGTTTTCCTTTCTAGGAATAGAGGAAATAGGTTTCATCCATTTCTACTATGCCTTCGAAAAGTTCAAAATCCATCTGTTTCAATGCAAAATCAAGTGGTGTAGTTATTTCATTAAAGGGCGCTTTTCTGAAATAAGGAGAGCGTCTTTCTTCATGAAAAGGGCCAGTTTGTGGAATAAGATTAGCAGGGTAGTTAAAAAGCAGGAAGTTTACTTAAAAATGTAGAATCTCGATAGAGTTATAAGGATTTTTTTGAATCTTTAACTATTTAGGGGGGAGATTACTTTGAAACGAATTGACTTGCTTTTAAACGTACTAGATTCAACATTCGATAAAGAGAGTTGGTATGCACCGTTTAAACATGCTATAGAAGGACTTACAGCCGAACAGGCTATCTGGAAACCATCTGAAGAGGCAACTAATACCATTTGGGAAAACGTTAATCATCTCATTTATTATAAAGAGAGACTTGCTGCAAACTTGGAAGGCCGTGAATGGACACATAATCTCGACGGTGATGAAACCTTTTATCTTACCAATCAATCTAATGATGATAAGGAATGAAAGAAAGTCGTTGAACGTTCTGAAAATGCTCAACGTAATTTAAGACAGGCATTGAGTGCAATTTCCGAAAAAGAGCTTGAGCAAAATTCACTTGAGGAGAAATTACAGGACATCATGCTTCATGATGCTTATCATACAGGCCAAATTATTCAATTAAGGAAAATGCAGGGGTCATGGCCATCAAATAGTTGACCGAATATTCTGATTATTCGATTAAAGGGCGCGATTGTGGAGCAAACACAGATAGAAAATGATTAAACTTTTTTATAAAAAATTATTCACTAGCAACAAACAACCTAAGCATTTTGATCAAACTGTATTACAAACCAACAGTATCTTCGCTATTTTTGATAAAAAAAGTAGGGATATATAGAAATATCTACTTATGGAAATAGGGATATTTTTATATTACAGGAAAGGAGCACGGCGATGATATGTGGTAGATATAATAGAATTAACGAATAATGCCTAAACCATTGATATCAAAGGCGATTAACTAAAATGAAAATAAAGGATAATCCAGATTTTGAAGAGATAAAAAGAATGACGCTACTGGCTTATAAACAATGGAGGGGTTAATACTGATTAGTGGCCCAGTGTTATTGTAGCTAACGAAGTACATGGAAAATATTAAACAGTTAGCTTTAGAGATAAAACGATTGATGAAGGAATATCATGAGGAAGTTGCAGCGGCGAGCGAAAAGAAAAAATCGTGGAGGAAGTTCTGGTGACGATATTTTTTTAATAATTTAAATTTACATTCCTTTTTCTCTTACTCATTTTTAGGTGAAGAAACAGGAGTATCTTCGCTATTTTTGATAAAAAAAGTAGGGATATATAGAAATAGGGATATTTATATGATGCGGGAAAAGAACACAGCGATGATATGTGGTACATGTAATAGAATTAACGGATAATGCCTAAAACATCGATGTCAAAAGAGATTGACTACAATGAAAATGAAACTAAAGGGATACTCCTGATCTTGAAGAGATAAAAAGAATAGTGCTACTAGCACAAAAATAATGGGATGTTACTACTGATTAGTGGCGTAGTGTTATTGTAGCCAAGTACAAGGAAAATATTAAACAGTTAGCTTTAGAGACAAAACGATTGATTAAAGTGTTAAGTGACAAAAAAGCTGTTTAATTTACAATAAAGTCGTTTGAAAAATAATAAAGTTGTTTAATTCTTATTGGACTAACAGGCAGGTTAGTTGAAGAGTGTTAGTTAACTTGTGTTCAACAATTGGGCCGGATTGTTGAGAATCCCTCTCAAATAGAGTTAGTTATTTATGTTAAAATATTGCGAGTGAAATCAGGTTCTTAACGATTTTATCAAGTATCAGGCAAAATAATTCAGAAACGAAGAAGGGACAGTACTAACATGGAAAACGTATCAAATGTAGATAAATTGGAAGCAATAAAATCTTTACAATCGACAATCAGTAAACTCGAAAATGCCTTGTCACAGATGACTCAGAAAGGCGCAAATACTACCTTAGTAAAGAAACGACTCAAAGCTGTTTGCATCGGCTTAGCAATGCTAGAAAACGTTTGGAATCAAAGGCCCCATCATTACACCCAGGAAGATTTAGCAGAAGCTCGCAATGTTCTTACTGGTTTGCTTCCATCAATTGAGAACATTTATGATAAGTCAAAGGCTGGTAGTCCCCAAAGAACGCTTTTAGAAAGGAGAATAAAAGCGTTGAAACTAGCTATCCAAGTGATTGACAATTTCCCTAATAAATAACTTATCTAACTAAATAGAGTAACGAGTGCTTTAGTTCCATAAGAATTAAACAACTTTAAAGGGCTTTACGACAAAAAAATGTAGCAAGGCTCTTATATTTCTATATTTCTAGATCTCTGTTAATAATATAAATTTCTTTTTCTGTTCAGGAGTTAATTGATTTTCTACATAATGATGTATAAGTAAATCAATTATTTCATGAGCATATTTTTTATTAGTGAGTTTCATTAGTGCTCCAAGCTCTTCCTTAGATTGACTAGAAATTTTAATACTGCCCTGTTGGTTTTTAAATTTCTTTTTCTCCGGTGTTACAACTGAATCCTCGTTTGGGATATAAGGATCTGTTGGATTAAAATTGCTCTTTTTTCTGACTAATAATCCAGGAGTTTTTGCCATGTTATACACCAACCTTCAAACTTTCAAAAATATTGATACGAGACAATAATTCATCACTAATCTTTTCGTATAGTTCTATTACATTTAAATCATGTCTATCATTTTCAGTAATACCGTTTACATCAAACCTTTTAATACGTTCCATCTGTGGAACGATATTTTTAAATAGGTTTTCTTCACCAAAAATTTCACGAGCATTTTCCATAATGTATTCATCCACTTTACCATTATTTTTTAATAGCACTGGAAGAATACCTACAACTTCAATATCAAGATCATATTGCTCTTTTAATTTTATTAGTTGGTTAATGTAGTTTTCTGCACCTGTAAGAGAACGTTCTTGTGTTTGTAGAGTTATAAGAACATAATCAGAAGCTACAACTGCATTTTTTGTGACTTCAATTGACATAGGTGGAACATCGATAAATATGTAATCGTATTTATGTTTTATTTTCTCAAGTAATCCCTTAAAGTATAAATCTTCTTCTGCTTCCGAAGAACAAGATTTATATAGAAATTTTGCGAAATCTTGAAAATCAACATAAGAAGGAATTAAATATAAATTTTCCATTATTTCAATTTCTAATCCATCTAAATTCCCATCTTGAATTCCTTTCATTAATGTTTTATTTAAAGTTACCTTTTCATCAGGATTAAGGATAGATTTTGTTAACATTAGAGATTTTGTTGCATTACTCTGCGGATCAAGGTCAACGAGTAAAGTTCGTTTCCCCTTTTTTGCGAATTCATAAGAGTTTAATACAGCATTAGTGGTTTTACCAACGCCCCCTTTGTAATTCCCAACAGTAATTGTAATAGCCATTTATACCACTCCATTTATTATTTGAAAAACCCACATATATCTCTATTTCTATATTTTAGTAAAAAAATTATAGGAATAGGGAAGTATCTATTTATAGAAATAGGGATATTTCCCTATTTCTATAAATAGATTATAGCAGTGATATGTGGTACATGCAATAGAATCTGTCATTTATACCACTCCATTTATTATTTGAAAAAGTCTTTATATCCCTTTATCTCATGCCCATCAAGTTAAAAGAAGCAAATATCCCAAAATGAGAGAATTGACAACTCCAGGTGAACTGTACAAATTTTTTTGTTTGGGGTGTTATAAAAAAGAAACAACCTTTCCTATAGTCGATGTTGTATGGGCTTAACTTGAAGGTAAGGACCTATTTCAATATTTTTGATAGCAAAGATAGGAGTGTATAGAAATATCCACTTATAGAAATAGGGATATTTCTATATTATAAAGAAGGTAATAGTAGTAATATTTGGTACACACAAAAGAAACAACCATTTGTACTACTCAGCTATTTTTTCAGAAGATCCTCCAATATCACTATTTTACATTGTAAAGAAGGTTGTAGCATTGATATTTGGAACATGTAAAAGAAACAACCATTTATACCACTCGAGTTACTTTTCAAAAACTCCCCTATATCCCATTTCTGTATGTTTAATAATAAAAAGTAGGGATATATAGAAATATCTAATTATAGAAATAGGGATATTTCTATATTGTAAAGAAGGTTATAACAATGATATGTGGTACATGCAATAGGAGCATAGAATTAATGGATAATACCTAAAGCATTGTTTTCAAAAGAGACTAGTTGTCTTTCATTCTATAATTAACAACGATCATAAATAGTGTAGATTTGAAATAAAGTTTAATTGTTTATAAGACAGTTTAACCATTTATGTTGGAGGATTAGGCGCTTACACACTTATTAGTCGAAAGGCCTTACAAGCTGGAGTTAAAATTTCTTCCCAATTAAAAATCTTTCTTTTTGAGGAGAAGATAGGCACTTTTGTATTAGAGCAGGTGCTTTAGGATTTGATTTATATATGGATACACATCAGCCTGCTTATCACATATACCGCAGTTCAGATATAAAAAGCATAGAAGTCTTTAAAAATAATTCAATGAGTTAACCAATCCTATTGCAAAATTTTTTAACGATAAAGAATCTGATTATAAATCAGATGGTGTTCTCTAAAAGATTTTGATTCCCCCTCCTTTGTACGAAGGTTAGCCAAAATATCGATTAAATATTAGGATACTATCTCCCTTTTTTTTCTATTTCTATATTTATGATAACTAAAGTAAGGATATATAGAAATAGGGATACCTCCCTATTGTGAAGAAGGTTAAAGTAGAGATATGTGTTATATGTAATAGAATCTTTCACTAATCCTACTCCAGTTATGTTTAGAAAGTCCCCCTATATCTCTATTTCAATATTCGTGATAAAAAATAGGGATATAGGGAAATATCTAATTATAGAAATAGAGATATTTCTATATTGCAAAGAAGAGTATAGCAGTGATAGAGGTGTTACATGTAATAGAATTATAGAAATAACGGACAATATCTAAACCATTGATTTCAAAAGAGAGTATTTATTTTTCATTCTATAATTAACAACGATTATTAATAGTGTGAATTTGAAATAAAAAGACCTTAGGATTATACCTAAAGGTCTTCTTTACTAATTAGAAATCAATCTCTTCATTATCTTCTTCAGAAATACCACCAAGTACTTCCTTAGCATCAACAATTTTACCTTCTTGGAGTACAGGCTCTTCCATTTTTAAATCTTCTTGTTTCTGTATGGGAACAAATCCATTAGTAAGTAGAAGATCCAATTTATTTTCAACTGTATCTAAAAGATTTAATCTCTGTTCTACATGATCTAATTTCCGCAGTAGTTGCTCATAACGTTTTTCATTTTGTACCAGTTCAACAACAAATGCTGTTAATTGTCTACTATTAGCTTTTTCATTAAGAATTCCATATACATCTTCAGGCATATTATCAGCATGTAATGCCATTTTTCTATTTTTAGCCATTATCAGCACGTCCCTTTATTTTAGGCTAACTGTCCCTTCATTTCATCAATTACTTTTAATTCTAATGCAGTTAGATTAATTGTCCGTGAAGTTGGAGCAAATACTTCTTTGTCGCTATTTTGAATAATATCGTTCAAAAAGAAGTGATTGTTTTTAGCAGCCATTTCAGACATATGATTCAATAAAGCGAGACGGATGTATGGTTCTAAAACGGGTGCTTCGCCTCCGATATAAATGAATTTCAACACTGTATTCGTACTAGATGGGATGAATACATCAAGAATTTTAGCAACTAAAATTCTTGCATATTCTTTCAGTGCCTCTACAATTTCATTTGTAAAATCATATTCTTCACCAGTATTTTCATTCGATAGTACGTACTTTTGTACTTTATAATTATTGACTATAAATTTCTCTAATGTTCTTAGATCCTTAAAGTATTGAATCAATTTTTCTTTTCTAAAGCGTTCTAGATATCCTAAGAATGGCTCAATATCGATAACTTGGAAAGAATCTCTGTGCTTAGGTGTAGTAAGTCCTTTACCTAATCGCACAGCATCTGTAGAGCCGCCACCAATGTCAGTTAAAACTACTTCATAGTCATCAAATCTCTCAGATTCATATCGCTTTTCAATACTAATTACATTTGTATTCGGATCTTTTGAAACCATTTTATATTTTAAAGAATGTCTAGCAACTTCTGATTCATTTCTACATTTGGCTGAATTGACTCTAATAGTTAGTTCTTTCTCCATTCCTGGTGTTAACACTTTAACTTTATGTTCACCAATAAATCTTTCTTCCATTTTTTTATGAGCAATGCTAAATTTCTCTTCACGTTTTAAAAGCCAAATTGGAAGCATCATACTCATGTGTTCAATTTCAACTTCATTATCTTCTTGCTCAGCGTTAAGCGCATGATAATATGCAATTGCTCCTAAAAAGCTTACGTATGGGATAGGACTATTAATTTTATCGTGCATCTTATTTACATGTGAGTTTGCCAACTGATTATCTTCAGCTAATTGCCCAACTAAATAGAAAGACTCTTCACCTTCGATTTCTGTGGAAATTAGTAATCTATCTAGTAAATCTTCTGGTCTAGAAATACGATCAACAAGTAAATCCTCAGCTTGTTTCTTTGAAATTTCAACTACATTCGTTGCAAGTTCAATATAATAACCATCGATCATGAAATTATTAAAACTATTTCCGAAATCCGCTACTTTTCTTCCAATTTTCATTTATAATTCCTCCTTTATACATTAAGTACGACTTAAGTGCTACTTTTAATTATACTTTAGCACATTTAATCAAAAATAAGAATACTTTAAATAATAAGTACGACTTGAATCGTACTTATTATTTAATTAACCTATATACTTAAAAAATTCAAAATAAACAAGGAAATACCTTCTTTCAAACGAATAAGACACATAATAGTTAGACGCCGACATGTCGGACATAAAAGATGATGAATAACAGTAAAACAACAACATGACCGACATAAATGATAATCAATAACAATGTAATGACAACATGTCGGACATGGATGATAATCAATAACAATGCAATGACAACATGTCGGACATCGATAACAACAAATAACGATGAGGGGAGGACGATGGAATGGATAGGGAAGAGCCTTATAGGAAAACATATTCCCTTGCAGATATAGCAAGAATGCTTGGGAAACCACGGACAACCCTTCAGGCCTGGCGGGATCAATTCAAACCATATTTACCAACTGTCGCTGGGACGAAGGGGCGAACACTGAGATATGAACAGGAAGCATTAGAGTTGTTTAAATTAATTGCTAATATGAAAGATGCACAAGAGCCACCAGAAATAATAGAACAGATGTTAAAACAAAACGTAGATTATATTGTAGTAGAAGAGAACGATGAAGACGACGAAATAACGAAGCCAATTATTCAAACGATGTATGAAAGTATGAAAGAGGTTTCTATATATTTTCAAGAACAAAAAGCCATGAACATGGAGCTTTTACAGCGCATAGATCATTTAGAACAAACTAATCATATGTTATTGAATAAGATTGATGAACAACAAAAGAATATTGATGGGAAAATAAATAACAGAGATCAGCAGCTATTAGAAGTGATTCGTGAAATACAAGAAACTAAGAAGTTAGTTGCCTCTAGTCAACAAGAAAAATCATGGTTCGCTAAATTATTTAAAAAATAACTTAAATAATACGTAAAAAAGTAGGGAAACTTGTATGTTTTTACAAGCTTCCCTATTTTTTTATGAATTTGATATTGTAGATTTGAAATAAAGTCGCCACGTTTTGAAAAAAGTTAAATTTGACTTTTGCCAAAACGGATTAAGTGAAAAGAACTTAAAGTCAATTATTAAACATGATTTTTAATAATCGAACGGGGTACTTTAAGAAAAAAGGTATATTTTATGCATTTCTCTAAGTTTATTAAAAGATCAAAAATACCTGTCTTCTGGTTGAAAACAGGTATTTTTGTATATTTAAAGATTACTATTGAATGTACAAAGCACTACACTACATTTAAAAAGATAGTATGAAATTTTAATTAACACCATCTTTTATTTATATGTTGTATTATAAAATTATGAAATTAATGTTTCTGTTTATTGATATAATTTACAATAGCGTTATACAAAAATTCAGCGGTTCTGGTGCAAAAACCTTAATCCAGTTGTAAGCAACCTCTAAAACTTGGATATACTGATACTATTACTCTTAAAAAGGTGTGTGATCAGTATGGAAAAGGAAAATTTGTTCAAATGGAAACATTATCAACCTGATCTTATTTTATTAGCCGTGAGATGGTACCTGCGGTACAATCTCAGTTTTCGTGATCTAGTCGAGATGATGGAAGAACGTGGACTCTCCATTGCTCATACAACGATCATGCGCTGGGTTCATCAGTATGGACCTGAATTAGATGAGCGAGTACGTCATTATCTTAAGCCAACTAATGATTCTTGGCGAGTCGATGAGACATATGTGAAAGTGAAAGGGCAATGGATGTATCTGTATCGTGCCGTTGATTCGGAAGGGAACACGATTGATTTTTATTTAAGCAAAACAAGAGACCATAAGGCTGCAAAGCTCTTTTTCAAGAAAGCTTTGCGGTCTTTTCATGTTTCAAAGCCCCGTGTTATCACAGTAGACAAGAACCCAGCCTACCCTATAGGCATCCAACTAAGGTAAGTGAAATATCTTAATAACATCGTAGAACAAGATCATCGTTTTATTAAGAAGCGAGTTCGCCCGATGTTGGGGTTGAAATCACTTCGTACAGCTACTTATATACTCTGTGGCATAGAAGCCATGCATATGATTAAAAAGAAACAGATTCACCAAAGGATGACGTCTGCTCAAAATCAAAAAGAATTCATCCATCAACTGTTTGGAGTAGCTTCATAAACTAGCAATTTAAAGAAAACAGGCTCTCTAGGTTTCTAGCGAATGTTTTTGCACCAGAACCGAAATTAGTTCCTGAACGTAAAGTGAAAAATAAAGCGAAGTTTGTTCAGATCATTCAACAAAACATCCAGTATTTATTTGAAATTGATTATTTAACAAATGCTGAGAAGGTATTTTTATTAGACATTTCAATGTGTGTAGGTTTTTTAAGTAATTGTTTAGTTAGTGATATTAACTCTAAAGAACAAATTCTGGATTTGAGTCAATATTTTGGACACAAAAAAGTTAAATCTAAGCTACTTTTTTAGCTAGATCTTCTATAGTTTGGG
>NZ_JAEHBX010000071.1:0-23215 GCF_016483395.1 Bacillus cereus group sp. N21 | reverse complement strand
GGTCAAAATCCATCTTACGTAGGATGGATTTAAATAACGTCTCATCAATCTCGTGCTCTTCAATAAAGTCCGATAACAATCCCTTCAAATGAGAAGTATCTTGTTGGACATAGGAAATGATGAGTCCTGAACCTAAATTAACTGAGCCTGTATGCTGTATTGGATGTCCTAGAATTAGTTTTAGGATACTACTTTTCCCGCTTCCATTCTTTCCATCAAGTACAATTCGATCCCCTTGTTCAACTATGAAGCTAATTGGCTCATTTACTATTTGGTCATCATACTTAACAGACACATCAGCCAAAACAACCAATTCATTTGACTGAAATTTCAATTGTTCTAATTTTAACGACTCAGTTTTCTCCACATTTTTTAGTAATTTTGACTTTTCTTCAATAGCTTTTTGTTGCCTTGATTCAAGGTTCTTCGCTCTCTTCATCATCTTGGCCGCTTTATGTCCTACAAAACCCTTATCTAACTTAGATCCTGAATTCCTTGTTCCATTTTTTGAAGCTTCCACTTGATGAGACCAACCTGCTGAACGCTTTGAAGACTGTTTTAATCTCCCTATGTCTTTTTGTAGACGCTCATTTGTAGCCTCTTCGTGTTCCTGCTGTCTATCAAAATTTAACTTCCAAGAAGAATAGTTACCACTTTGAACTTCAATATTTGCTCTATTTATAGATAAGATATGGTCAACGCATCCATCTAAAAAGATTCTGTCATGTGAAATCAAAATAAACCCTTTTTTCTTCCTTAGATAATCAGAGACCATCTTTCGTGCATCAGTGTCTAGATGATTTGTTGGCTCATCAATTAATAGAAATTGACCCTCATTCAAAAACAGTGCAGCAAGCAACACCTTTGTTTGTTCTCCATTTGATAATGTTTTAAATGGTCGATACATGGCCTCGGCATCAACATTTAAATAGGATATTTCACGCAGAAATTCCCAATCTTCTGCTTGGGGACAAATTTCTTCAAGGATTTCATGAGTGAACTTGTTCTTATCCGAAACTGGGTAAGGGAAATAATTAAATTCTACCGAAGAAGTGATCTTCCCACTATACTCATAATTACCTAATAATAAATTAAAGAATGTCGTTTTACCTCGTCCGTTTCTACCAATAAACCCTAGTTTCCAATCCGTATCTATTTGAAAGTTTACACCTTCAAAAATATTATCAAAGCTACCTGGGTATGAAAAAGTTAAGTCTTGAACTTTTATCATTGACATAATAATTCCTCCTTTATATATCAACACTTTTCATATAAAGTCGGAATATCCATCAATTTTTTAATTTCTCCATATAAGTTTGATGGATATTAACGACTTATATAGAGCATTACATGTGTAACAATAGTGTCTGAATTCCTCATTTTTCTCTCTCCTTTATTTGTTAGGTTACAGTTACGGATTAATAAATATCAACTTACCTATAAGAGAATAAAAAAATCCTCCCAATTTGTAATCGGAAGGATTAGTATCTCACTTATACTTAATAAGTTCTTATTAATCATTGGAATCATGACAAATAAAGTATGAACTGATTTATAAAAATGGATAGACTAACCCTATATTTTGTAGTTTGAAGTTATTAATTTCAAATTAAAATATAGATTAGTTAATCATTATTCATCCATCAGTCCTCTCATAATTCTATTTTTAGAGTAACATTCTTTTTTATGGAATGCAATATCACAATCATCTTTACCTCAAATTACTGCTAACTACTTCTTTAGAATCAACAATGTATATTCCTTCTTTCTTTATACTTCCCCTCCATAAAAATCTTAATCCTAAATTGTGTGGCTTTAAAACAAAGTTTGATCAAAAAGTGAAAACAAAATTTTATTCAAAATCACAATCCATTTAAAAAAAAGATTAAAATTGATTTTGTACACATATCTGTAGAAGAAGTCTTATTTTCTGTAGGGAATGAAAAATTAGCAAAGGCAATTACAATTATCGAACAGTTGGTCGAATTTTATATACTCTGGTTTAAACATACTATTATCCCAGTCCATATACATTTCAGCACCTGAAAGTAATTTATCAGATATTACAATAATCTTATATGCTTCTTTTAACTCGATTCTTTGCGCTGCAATAGGAAAGTATTTTAATAAATTTAATAATAAAAATAAGGGAACGCTTAACATCCCCTCTCATATCCAATCCGCCCTTTAATTCCCGCTAAATTTACCTTCGCGATTCCTCTTGCCTTCTCCGCACCTTTTTCTAATGCTTCATAGTTTTTTCAGCTCCAAGGTCACCAAGAAGATTAAGTGTAATATTCAAAATGTTCCACATACTCCAATAACGTTTGGTATTGCTGATCAAGGGCATATTCATCTGTTCCAATTGGGGATTTAAAGAATAGTGATAGGTGTTCCATTATTCCTGCCTTCCCCTTCTGAAGTGCATGATCCATAAACCGGGAAAGATCAATTATAAGGGGAGCAGCTAAAATAGAATCAATGCCCAGCCAATTGATTTTCATTGTCATCCTCTCTCCTAGCCACCCTTCAAAGTCAACAGTATCCCATGCTTCTTTTCTATCTCCTCGGATAGGAAAATAATCAATTCTAACTTTATGATCAAAATGACTGTACCCTAGTATACGTTCTAATCCAATGGACTTTGAATCAATCTTTGTTGAAGAATGCCTCGGATGATCCAAAATTGCACCATCTTGATTCCCTAAGATATTCGTGCTGTACCATCCGACAATATTCAACCCTCGCTGTTTGAACATTTTCCCTAAAACATGTTTATATAAAGTCTGTCCTGTCCTTCCATCTTTCCCTGCTGTCGGAACACCCTGAGTTTCTGCAAGTTTTTGCAGCGCCGGTATCTCAGCCGTCACACTCGGCGTAAAGTTCACATAAGCACATTTTGACTTCATTGCCGCATAAGCATAAAGCATACCCGGTCGAATGTCCGGTGAATTCTCCCTTAACCCGGTCTCAAATGCTTTTAATGATTGATATAATGAATGAGTTTTTGTTTTTTCTTCTGTTGAAGCTGTGTTTATCACAACAATTCTCTCAAGATCATACTTTTTCCTAAATGCCTCGATGTCTTCTTGGATTTTATCCACTGCACTCTCTAAAGTCTCAGGCTCTCCTTTCAGTCTATATACTCCTTTGACAAAATCATTCACATTAGCCAATGGCGCTTGCCAAACAGGAACATCATTGAGATTCATTTCAATCTTCTGCAAAATAGGCTCCTGAATGATACCATGCCTTTTTACTACTTCTATTAATGAATCTTTTTGTATATCCCATCCACCAAAAGCAATCTGATCAAGCGGAGTTAGCTGCAGCACCTCAAATTCCTTTTCTGAAGAAATAACTCCCCTTAACGGAGCAAGATTTTGATTGACTGCAAAAAGTCCGGAAATCGTTGTTGTTGCGACTGCACCCAGCATCCCCACGAATAACACACCCGTTTGATATGTCACTTTTTCACCTCTTCTTTTTTCTTGAAAGTTGTAACAACAAGTCATGGACTTCGGTCGCTTCTAATGTTTCTGGAAGTTCAAAATCTTTCCCTGTTACTACAAGTGATACATAATCCCCTTCGTCTTTTGGCGGTAAACCGTGAGATCCTTTGATTCGATCCGGTTCTAGTGGGATTTGGAATGTCTTTGGATTTACAAACAGCTCAACTGGATCATAACCGGGCTTCCTATGAATATCCACATTGTATGCGAATTCTGGTGCCTGTTCGCTGTTCAGCCACCAGTAGTACACAAACCAGCTGTCGGGTTCTGCAATTACAACTAACTGACCTGAAAGCTCATGATCAATATTATGGGCTCGTTTCTCCTCCTCTCCCCATACCTCGGCTATACCTGGGATATTTTCAAGAATTGCTTTAACTGCCCCTATATCATGTGGGTCTGGAATATACACGTGGGCCAATTGATGGTCTGCCAAGGCAAAGGCCCTCGACATCTCTAAATCGAGAAAATCCATATTTTCAACATGTTTGATAGCCACATATCCCTCTTTGTTCAACGTTTGATTGATAAGGATAGGTCTATTAACTGACTTAAAATTATATTCTGATAAAATAACAAGACGTGTGTGATCCCTCAATCTGCGCTCTTCTAGTTGCCCGATAAAATTTCCAATCAAATCATCAATTTCCTTAATCGATCTCCTTGCTGCTTCACTTTCAGGTCCGAACCTTTGCGCGTTATAATCTATATTGGGTAAATATACAAGTGATAATCTTGGTTTGTATTCTTCTAAAATATCTATCGCTGCATCTGAGATCCATTCACTGGACTTGACAGAAGAGAGTGGGCCCCAGAAATTTTTTAGATCAAATTCCCCATATTTCTCCCTCAGTTTTCCGTATAAGTCCCTCGGCTTCGAATCACACCACAAGATCATTTTTTTATCGAGATGGATAGGGGCAGGTGTCACTACATAGTCCGCTGTGCTCAGCTTGCTGAACTGCCAAAATAGCACTGCTGTTTCAGCTGTCGGGTCTTCTTTCTTCAACTTCTCCCAGATTTTTTCGCCTTGAATTGGAACCATCGTCTGATTCCACATTGTAATTTCTTTAGTATCCAAGTTTGGGAGGCCGTTACAAATAATTCCATGTTCAGCTGGCGGAGTTCCAGTGATATAAGTAGCCTGTATTGATCCAGTTACAGCGGGAAATACTGGCTTAATTCTTGCATGTTGACCACTTTCTAATAATTTTCGAATATTCGGAGTCAATTCAGCATCGTTCAGATGTTCTGTTGTCAAACTGATAATATCTAATACAACCACGTTTTTTTTCTCCAAAGATACCATCCTTTCATCTATGTGACCGGAAAGATACGAGACATGATATAACTCAGAATTAGGAAAGAGGATACGGAAAAAAAAGCTGGCCATCCTCCAAATGGAGCAGCAACCGCCCCATCCAATAACGGAAGACCTAGTATACATGTTCCGACAGCCTTCCTAAGGTTAGGTGATGTTGGCTTTGCTAGTGCCGGTAAAATTCCTGAAAAAGTCCATAACAAAAAAAAGATTACTGCAATAACTGTTGCTCCCCATGTACCGTCGAATTGCAAGAACAGAATAACAATAGCACACGTTAAAACCGCCCCTGCCATAATTCTTACTCGATTCGGATGAATGCCGTTTCCAACCTCGCCTTTGGACATCACAGTAACAGTGAAAATATATAAAAATCCTAATCCCGCTATCCACCAAAATTGCGCTAATTTATCTGGTGCCACACTCAACCCTAATAACAAATTGACTCCTCTACAAATTCCCATTGTCAACGGTCCAAAAACGTCATGATGCTTTGAATAGCGATTGTAAACGAATACTAAAACAATGAGAATGCACGCAATCAAAAAACTTATTTTGGACACAAAGCATACAGATACAACACTAGCCGTAAGAAGTACATAACTAAAACGCAGCGCTGAACGAAGTGAGATGCGACCAGATGTCAAGGGCCTCTCAGGCCGCTCTTTCTTGTCTATTTCAAAATCAAAAAAGTCATTTAAAATAATTCCTGCCGCATATATACATGCACTTGCAAATATAAGAAGGATAATCTGAATGAAGTAATTCTGATTCCAAACTAGCCCTGCAATCCAAGTACCTGCCAATATATCCGCCATAGCTGTAAAGGTATTCGGAAATCGTATGAGCTCAAAATAGGTGCGAATCTTTCTCATAGGCTGTTAAGGATGCTTTGTACATAGTCATGAGATTCCTTGGCAGCCTGTATCGCCTGGCTTTCATAGGGGTATAATTCAATGGTAACAAAACCATCATAGCCCGTTTTCTTTATAGATTGTAAAACCTCTAGAATAGGAATAGCACCATGCCCTGGAATAAGATGTTCGTGAACACGGTTCTTGGCAATATCCTCTAGATGATAATGCTTTGTATAGGGGAGCAACTTATGAACTAATGTAGCCGGATCCTCTCCGACACAAAAGAAATGTCCTATGTCAAAATTTAATCCAATTGCCTGGGAGGGAACAGCCTTCTTGAATTCAATAAATTGATCAGAAGTTTCAATCAGCAAGTCCGGCTCCGGTTCAACAAGAATTGTTACACCAGATTTTTCGGCATGGTCAGCCAATTCCTCCATTGCCGAAATAAAAACTTTATTTGCCCATTCTCTTCCTACATTGATGAGTGGTCCCCCTGGTTCGGTAGACAATGTCTTTGCACCGAGTTTTCGAGCCAAGTCAATGCAGTTATGCGTATGTTCTATACGCTGTCTTCGTTCTACTTCATCCGCCTCAACAAAAGACGGGTGCCAATTATCTTTTATTCCATACAACATGAACGCATTCAAATTTGATATAGTCATGTTTCGTTGCTTCAACCTGTCTTTAATCATGTCTATCTTCTCATTGGTCACCTCAGGTGGAAAAGCATGCGGGATATCTAGTAAGATTTCTATTCCTTCATATCCGATTTCAGCTAATAAGTCGATTGTTTTTAACAGGTCATATCTTTTAAATCCATTACTGCTATATGCAAGTTTCATGATCTTCTCCCCCTTATGAATCTAGTTTCAATTTTCCGGATTGTTCATAAAAGCGGACCGGATTATTCCAAACTAGCTCTTGAATGATATTTTCCGCATGCCCTTTCTTTCTCATCTCAAGCGCAGTTTTTACTACATTAAGAGGATTAGACGGGCCCCAGTCTGCTGCCGTATTGATCATGATCTTATTTGTGCTGTAATGTTCGATGATTTCAATTGCCTCGCCAGTTGAAACTTTTGTCGGATAAATTGTCATCCCGCTCCAGCCGCCATATTCAACGGAAAGATCAATAGTATCTGAATTATTATGATCTATTAATACCCTGTCAGGTTCAAGCCCTTCTTCCTTTAGGATTTCTATCGTTCTTCTTGTTCCCGCCCGCTTATTTTGGTGAGGAGTATGTACCATAACCAACATATGGAGATTCTTAGCCAATTTCAGTTGTCTGCGCATCACAGCTTCTTCCTCAACAGTGATTCTATCAAAACCAATCTCCCCAATCGCAAGACACCGCTCATGTTGCAAGTACTCGGATAGTCCATCGATTACTTGATAGGCAATATCAAGGTTATTTGCTTCTTTTGGATTCATAGCTAAACAACAATAGTGATCGATTCCATGTTGCTTAGCACGCTGCGGTTCAAAGGTAAGCAAATGTTGGAAGTAATCAAAGTATGTCTCAGGATATCGGCGTTCGCTTCCAAGCCAAAATGCGGGTTCCACAACGGCGCGTACGCCAGCCAGACTCATATTCTCATAATCATCTGTTGTGCGGGAGTAACAATGGATATGCGGATCAAAATATTTCATAGGTTTTCCCCCTCATAAATGGCTATTCTTAAAGTATGGTGTAAGGAATTCGATAGATTCCTTTGCTGCCATAAACGGATTGTCACTGTAGGTATATAATTCTACTGTAATGAATCCTGTATATTCGATTTGCTTTACATGATTGAACAATTGATTAAAGTCAATATTTCCCTTACCAGGTATAAGATGATAGTGCTTGTGATTTGCGATATCTTCTAAATGGATATTCCATATTCGTGACTTTAAACTTGATAAAAGAGCAGGAATATCTTCTCCTATTACGTCTGCATGCCCGAGATCGAGATTTGCTCCTAGCCTATTTGACCCTACTATTTGAATCAGTTCACTCAATTCTTTGCCGTTTTCTATTAGAAGACCGGGTTCGTATTCAATCCCCACGTTGATTTCACGCCGTTCGGCATAGTCCATAATTTCCATTAATGAGTTTATCAGATGATGAATTGCCTGATCTGGTGGGTTTTCAGAAAGACACCTACCACTTGTAATACTGATATTTTTTGCATTTAGCATTGCGGCTAAATCTATTAACTGCTTCGTATATCCAATTCTCTGATTTCTCACCTCTCCTCTCGCATTACATAGGGACGGCTCAAATGTAGGTTCTCCAGTAGAATGCAAAAAAAATCCAGATGCCGTATTACCGTTTATGTTTGATACCTCGAGATCATATTGTTCTATTTTTTTTTGCACATCACTTACCCAAGGGGCAGTATGCAAAGGTGGAAAAGCATGAGGAACGTCCGCTAGAATTTCCACGCCCTTATATCCCAAACGGCCAATCTCTGAAATAGATTCGGGCAATGTGTATCTTGTAAATGCATTTGTACTAAACGCCAGCTTCATCTTGTCTCTTCCTTCTTTTGAAATATATGTGGCATTACAACGCTTATTCGTTCAAAAAGATTTTACTCAACTGTTAAAGCAATGCCCGACAAAATCTATTCATGAGTACTCTACAAAGTTCCGCAAAAATCCAGCAGTAAAGAAAACTCAATATACATATTATTGCAATAACCTTTGGATCCATAGTTGTATCAACAGTAGGGCCTAGCACTGGAAAACGAAATACATACAGAATCACCATAATACCCGTAAGTAGACATATTGATGAAAAGGAAACAATCATAATTCTCCTCTGCAATTGTAAAAAGGCCACACCCATCGCTATACCTAATAAACCTGTTGTAAAGGGAAAGATAATTAGTTCACTCGGCTGAATAATAAATAATAGGAAAATCGTGAGGGTATAAGAGAGGATTCCCTGGCGGATAGAAAAACAAGTAGCTAAAAAAATTGGTAATGTTGCTAGAAAACTAATCAGAAAGCCTATACCAGGCATAAAGCCCCCCGCTGATTGAAACATAGTGGCAAATGTACTCAATAAGGCTGGAATAACTAACTTGGTTGCAATGTTCATTTTTCTTATATGAACATAGTTTGTATCTGTCTCTATCATCGATTGATACCAATAACGAATAAACCGATTGATGAAAACACCCCCTGAAAATATCCAATTCGTCACTTTCTATACTATTCATTCCCTTGCGCTTTATGCGGTATTGCCTGTTAGTAATCAATTGGAATGAGAACTGCCCCTCCATGAATATTTAAAAATATAAGCTTTTTCTAAGGGGGGGACGATGTATCATACATATACAATAAAAGAATTTTAAAGCCAGAAGGTATCTTGGTTCCATTAGGATATAGAATTGAAGTATTTGCTGAAAAGTTTACACCTCCCATTAACTTAACGTTTACAGATCGATGGGAAATACTAATTGCAGATGCTGGAATTGCTTCAGAAAATGGTTAGGTGTTAATGCTTACTCCAACCGTCGAATTTTATAGTTATAAATCATGGAACAATTTCAAAAATAGTACCTTGGTTAAAATCAGTCACTTTCATAGAGCCATAAACCCCTAAATATAATCTGGTTTGATCCAAATTCGTTCCCAAATTAACATAATAAGCTGATTGAGATCCAAAATTATAATCGGTTTCAATAACACTAAAATCATTTAGTTTACAATCCGTACTTGCCTTGGTATAAGCTAACCCCCCTCTAACCGGAGGCCGAGATTCTTCATTCTGGGCAAGATCGGTAAACACAACGCTTCCCGTTAAATTTGGGATTCCCTTCCCCATATATGGCTGGACTCCTGTAAGTGCAGTTCCTCCAAACTTATCGGGTCGGGGATCTTTATGAAAATAACTAGTTAAAGGCTGAAGACGCCTCACTGAAGTTTTTACTGTTTCATTGTAATAAGCAATTGTTTTCTCATCCAAAGTCGGATTTGCAGAACAGCCCCTTATAAACAAAGTAGGAAAAGCACCTTCCCACCCTCGCCAACCAAAGTTAATAAATCCTTCTTGGTCAGGTTTAGATCTCATTAAAGAAGCTTGAATAAGCTGAGTAACCGGTATTGGTTTATAATGAACGAATGAAAAAATCGACTCTACCAAATCCTGTCCGACATTCCCCACATATTTGATATACTGATTATTAAACCTTTGAAATGAAATGCCTGTTATATTGCGAACTCCTTTGGCAATTACCGTAAGCGTTTCCTGAATAGGTAAGGGAAGTTCATTAAAACGTGTGACTACGGGGGGATTATTGATAAATGTATTCTTAACTACATCAATTTCAATTATTTTACCAGCTATCTCCATATCATCCTGACTTAAATTAAATGGATCATAGCCTGATCCACCATCTCCAGTTGTTAAAACAAGTTTTCCGGTTTCAGGCGAAAAGTTTAAGCTATTGACACCATTATGATTAAAAAATGGTCTTCTTATGTTAAGTAATGTCCGTCGTTTTTGAGGTTGACCATTCGATTGTAAAATCCATTCTTCAACTGTATCAATATGATCATATTGAGTTTCTCTATTTATCCATCTTAGGTTTAAAGTTCTGGGATCACACGGGTTAGGCTTAAAAAATTCAGGAAGAGCCCCTGGACCTTGTGTTCCAGCTACTGAATAATAAAGATAAAACAAACCGTTATAATAAAATTCTGGATGAAACGCTAGCCCTAGCAATCCCCGTTCATCATATCCACTACCAGAAACCCCTTGTTCAGAATTACCTAATTTTATGATTCGCGGGCGAATATCTAAAAAAGTCCTTATAACTCCGTTTCCTATGTAAAAGATTTCTCCTACCTGGGTTGCAATAAATAATCTTTCAATTGAGTCACCCGGAAGTATAGTTGTTTTCAAAACAGTGGGTAAATTTATCTTACTTACAATGGGTCGTAAACTAACCTTTACTTTTATCAACTAACTTTCCACCCCTTTTTATTGTTTTCTATTATAAGAATATGATTAGAACAGTTCTATTAGTATCAAATTAGGGCCAGGGAATTGGGTGAATTTCCTTTTAATATTAGTCGGTAGGTTCTATGTGGATGTGGATAGTGAATGACCCCTCCTTAACACTCTTACGAGTCGTTTGAAGAAGGGGCTTCCTGTTTCATAGAGTGTTGCTGCTTGAGAATCCAAGCAGTCTTACATACTCTCCACAGGCGTCGTTTATACTGTTTGGACACAACCTTGCCCTACAGTTTCAGTCTTCAGTCGTTCTCACAAGTAATTGTTCTAACCCTTTTCGCAAAATGTTTAGACTTGCATTATGATCCCTGTCTAATACCGTTCCACACTTTGCACAAATATGCGTCCGAATAGAAAGTGATTTTTTCACACGATTTCCACAACCAGAACAATCTTGCGATGTGTATGCTGGATCTACTTTCACAAGTAGGCTTCCAAATTTCTTGCACTTATACAAAAGCATCCTGCGAAAAGCACCCCAGCCCGCATCCGAAATCGACTTCGATACTTTCCGATTCCGAACCATATTTCGGATATCGAGATTTTCTATACAAATCACCGCATACATTTGTGTTAGATGATAACTTAATTTATGCAAAAAATCTTTTCTTTGGTTCGCTACCTTTTCGTGAAGGTTCCGAATCCGTTCTACTTGTTTCTTATAGTTTGCAGAGCCTTTCTTTTTCTTTGAAAGGTTACGCTGCGCTTTCTTCAGTAGCTTTTCTTTTTGCAGAAGAAATCTTGGATTTTCAAATACGGTTTCATTGGAAAGAGCAGCATATTTATTCAGTCCCACATCTATACCAATCTCATTTTCTATCGTAATAGAGGAAGGTACAACTTGTCTTTCGACACTAAAAATAGCGTACCATCTCTTAGATTGGCGTTTTATAATCAATTGTTTAATGGTTCCTTCTATTGGACGATGCAGATGGATATCCACTTCCCCTAATCGTTTGTTATATAATTTTCTGTTCTCTGCAAATGACATCGCAAAGCGGTGTTTCCCATTCGGCTTGAATCCAAATTGAGGGAAAGTGAGACTATTATAGTCTTTATACTGTTTCAATTTTGGATAGCCCACATCCCCACTCAAAAAGCCATCATATGCCTTTTTGAGTCGTAAAAATACTTATTGTAAGGGCTGTGATGGCACTTCTTTGAGAAAAGGATACCTCTTCTTATCGATGACTTGTTGCTTTTGCATATCAGAACGTGTATACAATTGTTTGTTTTCCTTATATTTTCTTTGTTTATCCAAAAGAGCAGAGTTATAAGCTTGACGACAATATTGTAGCCAACGATCTAACGTTTCTTTTTGTTCTTTGGTTGGGAAAATCTCGTATTTTTGGCTTAGCAACATTGTCATCCCCTCCCCCTTTTTTCGATATAGTTTTTCAGATTCCTAAACACAAAACAGAATATACGTTCCTTTTTCTGCTAGTATACACAAAGTTACATAAAAAGGAAATAGAAACTTCGTGCTATGCACGACCAACATTCATCCCCTCCCTACCACCTGGGCTATGCCCTACACGTGCTTGAGGAAGGGGACTTCTGTTGGATTACTGTTAAAAAGGTAAAACTATTTACATTAGTTCGATTAAAAAAGCTTCTATTTTCTGTTTGTTTCTTTTGTAAGGAGTTTTTACTGCATGGATTTTAGTACATTACTGAAAGTAAAAGGGAATTTACTTAATAATATTGTGAATGAATCATTTAAAGTAACGGGGTTTATCTTCAATAAGTTCTTCTATAATCGGGTGCTTTAATTGAGCAAGGATCACAAAAATCATCAAAATTTTTTATAAAAGAATGACTCAATTGAATATAAAAAAAGCGTGTTTTGATCAATTTTTTTCAAAACACGCTTTTTCTATGTGCTCTTTTATCAAGGTTTATTCAGTTAATTTAATCAAACTTTATTCCAAGGCTACAGTTGTTAAAAGCGGGGGAATCGCCTTGAAAATAAGCTTACCGTTGTAACTCCGCATTTTCCTGACGGCCCCCCACATCCATCAACTTAAGATTTTAAAATGCACTAAAACGAAATTTTTTCTACATTTATTTATAAAAATTAAGTTCACTTTTTTCGCTTTAGGTTAAAACCAATTTTTTAACTTGATGGAGATGTTTAGTGACCCTTAAGTTAAAAAACATCATTTTGATGTTTTTTTGTCTATCTGAGAGTACAAGAACGGATTGCTTAGCAAATTTTAGGAAGCTAATAGAAGGAGGTGACTTAAAAATGCTAAGTTTCTACATGACTATTTTTTAAGGGTCCCCTTTAAAGATTAGATCCATCTTTTAGGAACATTCTTGTTATTCGGGACTATTTCTGGCTGCGCTGCATTTCCTGCTTCTCCATATAACTGCGCTGCCGTCGCATATATTTAGGTGCGTCCATCGGATTCCCTGCGATCATTTCAATAATACAGAGTCTTTCGGTACTTTCCGTTTCAGCTTGGATTATAGCCTGATCAAGTTCTCCATAGGTCCGGACCGTAACGGTAAACGCGTTACCTCCAAAAGCTTCAGGCAGCCTGGTGTAAGACCATTGAGGGATTTGGTTGTACTTTTGACCCTCTGTTTTGACATTCAAATATTTCTCAATTGTATAGCCATCGTTGTTCAAGACGAAGATTATAGGCTTGCAGTCGTAATAGAGCATGGAACTGATTTCCTGGGCTGTTAGCTGCAGGGCGCCGTCACCTGTAAATAGCAACACTCGGCGTTCCGGCGCGGCCATAATAGCACCGAACGCCGAGGGAGTTGCGTAACCGATGGACTGCCATCCTCCTTGCCCAATATATGTTACATTGCCCGGCAGTCTAACCTCCGCCATTCCATTATAGAACGTCCCAGTCTCGGCGATTACAATATCGCCCTCTTTCAGCATGCGCTGAAAACGGGGATAATAGCCGGCCGCCATTAGAGGGCCGGCGGCATTAGTTGTGAATTGATCGTAAGGGAATGACAATTTTTCTGCCAAACCTTGGCCCATATGACCCACCCTCTGCACGGCAAGTAGCATGTCGGCTGCAAGAACATTCGGATATTCCGCCTCAGCGATCTTAACCATGTCTGGTTGAATATTGACAGTCACCAGCGGGTTCAGCTTTGCGGTAAAATTCGCGGTGTTGGTGTCCGCCCATACCATGCCGATTGCAATGATACAATCTGCATTTTCCACCGTACTTTGGACTTCAGAACCTCCGAAAGAGCCTAGGTACATTCCGATATAATTTGGATGGGTTTCGTCGAATGCCCCCTTCCCGAACATCATCGTTACAACAGGCACGTCCATGGCGTCGGCCAGCTGCCGAGCTGCTGTCTGAAGGCCGAAACGCATGGTTTTCACATCCACAAGGATAACCGGTCGGTGGGCACGCTCCAGCAGTCGATGGACATGATTCACCGCAGCCTGAAGGGTTTTTAGGTTGGACGTTGGACGTGGCGGTACCGGCTCTTCCCGGATCTTAATCGGCTTGGTCACTAAATCATCGGCCACAACCAGGTATACCGGCTTTTTCTTTTCCTTAGCAATGCGAATCGCAGCCTGAATTTCAATCTTAGCGTTTTCCGGCGTAAGCACCGCGCTATAAGCCGTAATCTGCTCATACACCTTGCGAAAGACATCAAAATTCCCATCCATTAGGGTGTGGTGCATCAGCTTGTGCTCTTTTTGATCCTTCTCAGGAGGCGCACCCACAATGTGAATTATTGGCACATGCTCGCTGTTGGCTCCCGCTATCGCATTGCAGGCGCTGAGCTCCCCGACCCCGAAGGTCGTAATAAGAGCAGAAATTCCTTTGATTCTTGCATAGCCATCTGCGGCATAGCCCGAGTTTAGTTCGTTCCGTCCTTCTATAAAACGGATGTCGTTATAACACTCCAAAGTATCAAGAAGTGTAAAATTATAGTCCCCTGCGACGCCGAAAATTTCGGTAATGCCCTCCAGTTTCAGGCAATCGAACAAATACTGGCCAACCGTTTTTTGAGCAGTTCCGCTTTGCAAACCAAAACTGCCCGCATTTATCATGTTGTCCATCGCATGCTCACTCCTTATCCATTTCTTGGGCTTGTTCTGTTTAATAGTACCCTTTTTGATAATTCCCTTTAATTAAAGCGGTTATCCGTTGTGCTGAGCTAAAGTAAGATGTTCAAAAATGATACTATAGTAAGCTGGAGTTAGTATAGTCATATGAACACAACTTAGTTAAGTCCTTACAATGGATTTCAAGGAGGAAGTGTCCGTATGGCAAACAAGAAATTTAATGAAGAATTTAAAAAGATGGTTGTTGAACTATATCATTCAGGCCGATCTGTGAAAGAACTAAGCAGCGAATATGGTGTATCAGAAGTACCGATTTATAAATGGATAAAAAAATATTCTCCTATCACAACGATTGATGAGGAAGAAATGACGCTAGAAGACCTGAAGCGAATGCAGAAAGAAATGCTTCGTCTGAAGGAGGAAAATGAGATTTTAAAAAAGGCTATGGCCATATTCGCGAAAAAATAAAAGATACAGACTTACATCAATTTATCAATTGTCTGTTTAGGGATAGTATTACCACTTCTAACATGATATCTTGCAATAGCACTATATATAAGTTCATCTTCATACATTGTAGAAAAAAAAGATACCATCTCCATCTCCTTCTTTCAAAGAATAATTTTAGTAAAGAAAAAACAAAATGAATAATTATTAAAAATAGTAAGAAAAATATAAAAAAAAAAAAAAACAAATCAGGTCAATGGTACGCCCGATTTGTCATTCTAATATAGTAAGCTTTATTTTGTATTTATCATCTTCAGTAACACATTATTTGTAATTAACTACTACAGTAACGTTAATAATTGTCACTGCACAATAGCACGATAAAATTGTACTCATTTACATCTCTTCCGGAGCACCCATTCCAAGTAAACGCAATCCTTCTTTTAACACAATCGTTACTGCATAAACAAGTGCAAGTCTACTTTCCTTTTCTTTATCCTCTTCTAAAATACGAACATTTCCATAATATTTATTAAATGCTTGTGCTACATCTAACAAATACTTCGCAATATGTGACGGTTCATTTTTGAAGAAGGCTGTTTCAACGACTTGTGGAAATCTATTTAATAATTTTATCGTACTCCAACTATGATCATCGTTTAATTGAAACGCTTCTGTTTCAAATTCAGCATTTTCTTTTCGTAAAATGGAGCAAGCACGCGCATGTGTATATTGAACATATGGTCCTGTTTCCCCTTCGAACTTCAGCATTTTTTCTAAAGAGAATTCAATATTATGCATACGTTCATTTTTCAAATCATGGAAAATGACTGCCCCGACACCAACTTGCTTAGCAACTTCCTCTTTTTGCTTTAAGTCCGGATTTTTCTCTTCAATATTTTTCTCTGCAAGCGTAATCGCTTCTTCTAATACCTCCTCAAGTAATACGACTTTCCCCTTACGTGTGGACATTTTTTTACCATCTTTTAAAATGAGTCCAAATGGTACATGAGCCATACCATCTACCCAGTTATAACCAAGTTTCTTTAATACAGTGAAAAATTGTGTGAAGTGTAAGCTTTGTTCTGCGCCTACTACATACAACGCTTTATCAAATTCATATGTGTTTTGACGGTATAGTGCCGCTGTTAAATCGCGCGTTGCATAAAGTGTAGCTCCATCTGATTTTTTAATTAAACATGGCGGCATATCTTCTTTTTCTAAATTAACAACTTGTGCTCCATCCGATTCTTCTAATAACCCTTTTTCTTCTAAAATATCAACAAAATCGCCCATTTTATCATTATAGAAAGCCTCTCCTTGGAAGTTTGTAAATTCAACACCAAGAAGTTCATAAATACGAGAGAATTCTTTTAAAGATTCATGACGGAACCAATTCCATAAAAAAACTGCTTCTTCATCACCGTCTTCTAATTTCTTAAACCATGCACGACCTTCTTCTTCTAGCTCTGGATACTCTTTCACTTCTTCGTGGAAATGAACATATAATTTGAATAATTCGCGAATCGGATCTTCTTTTACAAGCTCTTCATTTCCCCATTTTTTATATGCGGTAATTAATTTCCCAAACTGCGTTCCCCAATCACCAATATAATTGATTCCTACAACCTCATATCCACACTTTTCAGCGATATGTTTTAAAGAATTCCCGATCATCGTTGAACGTAAATGTCCCATGGAGAACGGTTTCGCGATATTTGGTGAAGAGTAATCGATTACTACTGTTTTTTCTCGCCCAAAGTACCCCTGTCCATATTCTTCTTTTTCAACTAAAATCGCTTTTAATACATCATCACTTACTATGTGACGATTGAAAAATACGTTCACATATGGTCCAACTGCCTCCACTTTTGTAAAAAATGAATTGTTTAACTTCTCAGCAATTTCTTTCGCGATAATTGCGGGTGCTTTTTTATATTGCTTTGCAAGCATAAAACAAGGGAATGCCGCGTCTCCAAATTCATCTTGCTTCGGAGTTTCAATTAAACCTGTAATTTGTTCCAATGATAATTCTGATTTTAATATTTCAAATAAACTTTTTGCTAATTGAATTTTATATTCCATGTTACTCCCTCCTTATTTTTTTAAACACAAAAAACCCGTCTCTAAAAAAGAGACGAGTTATCACCCGTGGTACCACCCTTGTTGTTCCGAAGAACCACTTTCCCGTTTATAACGAGGACAGGGGGCCCCGGCTTACTCTACTATTCATTTCAAGCAGCGTCTCCGAAGTGCGCTTCATCCTCTTCTCCGTACTAGGCTCTCACCATCCCTAGCTCGCTTTCCTTCTGAAGAAGGACTACTCTCTTCATCTACGACATCATATATAATTGATTATTGCTTATTATACATCTTTTCAAATAATTAGCAAGGTTCAATTACACCAAAATGAAATTTCGCACTTTTTCGCTTATATACTAAGAAGTTATGTCGCTCAAATCGTGAACTACGGAAATGATCTTTTAAGACAACACGTTTTCTAGCAACACGCTTTGCTTCTGCAATTGTTTCATCTGTGACATCATTATACAAAGCAAAGTGTTTTAAGCCACGAATCCCATCTGATTCAATTACCGTTTCTTCAAACATTGGATCCAGATAAACAACATCATAACAGTTGTCTTCGCAGCGCTTTAAGAAATCAAAATGCTCAGTTTTCTTCACTCTAATTCTACGCATCGCTTCATCGATTTCTGAAATACCCGCACACCACTGCTTTAAACCTTTATTCATTATATAAGCCATGTAACGATTCCCCTCAAGCCCCGTTATAGCGCCTTCTTCTCCAACAACATAGCTTGCAACAATACTATCTGATGCCATACCGAGCGTACAATCTAACACCGTCATTCCTTTTTCTAATTTTGCAGCTTGTACAAATGGATCATGTTCTCCCCTCATTAATCTTTTCACACGAAACATTGCAGAATTAGGATGGAAAAAGAACGATTCTTCTGTACCTTTTGGATAAATTGCTAATCGATTCTTTCCTACAACGAGTACATCTTGTTCAAACTGCTCATGTAGCTTGTATACCGATATATCATTCCGTACTACAAAAGAGCATTGTAATTCTTCCGCTACCTCTTTTGCATATGTTATCATTTCCTTATTCGTTCGTCCTGCTGTTGTTACAATCATCTTTTCACCTCAATATATAAAGAAAAAAGGGAGAATCACTCCCCCTTTTTAGCAATGCTTTTCAAAAGCTTGTTCTAAGTTATTAATAATCTCTTCCATTGTTGCTCCTTCAATTTCATGACGATGAATGAAGTGAACAACTTCGTTTCCTTTTAGTAACGCCATAGATGGTGAAGATGGAGGAATATCTCCGAAGTACTCACGCATTGTAGCTGTTGCGTCTTTATCTTGTCCTGCAAATACAGTTACAAGATGGTCTGGTTGTTTTTCGGAACGTACAACCGCTTGACCAGCTGATGGACGCGCTAAACCAGCTGCACATCCGCAAACAGAGTTTACGACAACTAATGTTGTACCTGTCGCATTTTCCATATATTCTTTTACAGTTTCTTCTGTAGTTAATTCTTCAAATCCAGCACGCACTAACTCTTGACGCATTGGAATTACCATTTGACGCATATATTCTTCGTATGCATTTGACATCTTGTAATCTCTCCTTCAACTTTCATTCCAAATTCATCATATCACGCTCTTATAATAGGTGCAAAAGAAAGATAGCGTTACCATCATTTTTTTGATGGAATTTCACAAACTCCTTCACGACAGTGACCAACTGGTACAAGTTTTCTTCTATTTGCAATATAATCATACACTTTATTTCCAAATCCAAGTAAAATAGATAACTTGATAAAAGGAACCACAAACCAGTATGACGGCACAGCTTTTGCTAAAACATATACGCTACCAATCCCGTCATACCATTTGTTATTTTTTAAAATGTAAAGTCTTTGCTCCATCTTCTCTTGTAACTCTGTAGAAAGTTGATACTCCTCTACAACATCTTTATCACGAAAAGAGGCAAACTTCATCGTATCTTTTTTATCAAGCTTCTTTGTACGCTCTGCGACTGCCGTGCACATCGGACACCTACTATCATAGAAAACGATCATATGATTATTCTCCTTTGCGAGACTCCGTCATTTGTTTCCAAACAGATCCTTTCGCTTCTTCTCCGCCTTCAATACGTTCTAATGCTAGACGAGCTTGCATTGCTACTTCGAACTCTGGATCATCTTGCGCTACGCGTAGTGCTGGAATTGCACTTTCATCACCAAGTTCAAATAAGAACATCGCCGCACGCCAACGCACCAATTTACTTGGATCTTTAAGTGCTTTAATCATAACAAACATCGCTGCTGGATCTCCTACATCTGATAAGCAATCACCCGCAGTGCGGCGTACACTTACAGAACGATCTAGTAAAGCTTTATACAGTAACGGTAATACTTCATCACCTTTTACCATACCTAAGTACGCTGTTGCTAAACGACGGATAGATACTTTCTCATCTTCTAGCGCTTTCTTCAATACAGGAATATCTTCTTCTGTTGGATCCATTTGCTCAAGCGCTGCATAACGGTTTTTCCAATCAGGATCCGCCATCATTTCTTCTGTTACTTTATATGGTTCACGCTTTGTAATCGTTACTTCTTTAGCACCCGCTTGATCTAATAATTCTTTTACAGTTTTTTCAACACGGTCTTCTGGATAAGCAGCGACAATTTCTTCCACAACTTCTTTTCCGATTTCTTCAAAATTCCCATAACGTGTACTTTGTTCTACCCATTTACGCTCTTTCACAACGTTAGGTGCAGACATTTGCACTTTCATAATTGCTTCTTTAAAACGGTCTGGTAAGCCCACTCGTTCTTCCGTTGTTCCATCTGTTAATTTCACCTGCATCGGAATCGTAAAGAACATTTGAATGAATACTTTCACTT
Source organism: Bacillus cereus group sp. N21 (assembly GCF_016483395.1). NCBI lineage: Bacteria > Bacillati > Bacillota > Bacilli > Caryophanales > Bacillaceae > Bacillus > Bacillus cereus group sp. N21. Next base: position 3,064 of record NZ_JAEHBX010000071.1, on the reverse strand, counting down.
CACCAAAATGTGAAAGTTGCTCTCTCTCATCTTCTTCAGTGACTTCTTCTCCAAACACAGCACGAACTTGTTGCAAAAGTACTTTCCAGTCATACTTCGCATTTCTCTCTACTGCTAGAAAGTCCGCAACATGATATACACCTTTAATACCTTCAATTTTTAAAATGTGTTGCACTTGCTCTGGTGCTTGTTCTGCATTTTCGTTTGTATAATTATTACGTGCTCCTGATGGTAACACTTCATTTAAGATAACTTTCATCGTATTTGGACTTGGCGTCGGTTCAATTGCTTTAATCTTCACGTAAATAAACTCTCCTTTATTGCTTGTTCTTAGCTGTATTGTAACATGTTCTATCGCTATACTCCTACTGAGACGCTTGCTTTTTCTAATCACAATTATAGTCTTAATAGAATTGGTGAATATCATGTAACAACTACCCCTATTGATATACCCCTTTTTAGTATCATGTTCCTTCTCTCTTCCGCTCAAAAAAGGTAGATTGATAATAACTTTAATCAGCCCCTACCTTCCTTGCTTTCGCTGAATCTTAGGATGAGGGTCTTACTGCCCGTTAATACGGGATAAATAAAAAAAGGTATTGCTTTGCAACACCTTTTTTCTACCACCATAAACTCATTTTATGATGCACTACAATTATTTTGTTAATGATACTTCATCCTTTTCTTTCATGTCGCGCTCAAGTTTTGCAATTTTCATATCAAATGTATCACGTTCATGATCTTCATTCATGCGAAGCTCTAAATCACGAATGTGATCTTCAATTTCTTCAAATCGTAAGAACGGATTATTCTCATCCATTTTATGAAGAGCCGTATTCATACGACGGTTCACATGGGCCATATTTTCACGTGCCATCAATTCCATACGCTTTGCATTCATTTCTTTTAGCTTATTTTTCATTTCAGAAAGACGGCGTTCTAACTCATCAATTTGCTCCACTACACCTGCATACATCTCTTCTAAACGTGATACTTGCCCTTCATAGTATGCTACTTCTTCTACTGCACGTTCATGCAATTGCATTTCTCCTGCTTCTTGTGCAATGATCGCCTGCTTTGATCGCTTATTTACGAAATAACGAGCCTGCTCAAGTTCACGAGCAAAGTTAGATTTTAATGTTTTATGACGCTCGATTAATTTCTCAATTTTTGTTACTTCACGCTCGCTATCGCGTAAATATTGGTTTAACATAGCGATTGGATTTTTTCTTTCCTTCTCATCTAATACATTATGAAAATCTGCTAAAATTGCATCGCGTACACGTCCGAATAAAGATTGTTTCATTCTAATCTTCCTCTCTTCTACTTTATGATTTCAGTTATTTTATATTAGTTTTTCATTAACTTGTTCCACTCATCTTCAAAGTTGCTATATCGTTTAGAACTTTCTGAAGCAGAATCAACCACTACATCTTTTTCTTTTTTCCACTCACGGTATCCGTAGTATAGCACCACTACTGCTACAATACCGATCAATGCTGGGGAATGAGAAAGGGCGATTGACAAGCCGATTAAACCGAAAATACCCCAAGCTAACTTTCCAAAAAATGATTGTGCTCGCACAAATGATTTATAGCTCCAGTACGCAATCCCTGCTCCAATTGCGAATCCTACAATACCAGCAAGACTACCAAGAGCAATTAAAGCCAAAATACCGGCTGCGATAAACGTTAGAAATTGTTTCTTCTTGTGCTTGCCTCCCTTCGATTTGATACTCTTATCTTAACTATTTTTTTAGTTTTCCATAACGAGCTTAAGAACCGTTTTCAAATCAGACTTAAGACCTATTCCAGGTTAGACCCACATTACGATGTATATAAAACGAAGTGAAGAGCTAAAATTTTAATGCAATATTGTTTCTTCTTAGAATGCACTCTTTTTATATTTAAGAAACCGTACCCTTCGACACCATATAAATAACAACAATACGGGCAGATGCCATTCGCCTCCTAACATCCTTTCCCCTTCTTTTAAAGTTTTTCCTAATTAGATTGAATATAAATCTTTAAAATTATTTGTTTAGATATCAAAATATAATTTCCGCTTACATACATTTATTTAATTCGCTAACATAACTGACGAACGTTCGTAAAATTTGAGGTGATTTTATTGAACAGTAATAAAATTAAGGGTGCAGCTCTAAAATATTTCACAATTCATGGTTATGAAGGAACACCCCTTTCTTTAATAGCTGAAAAAGCCGGCATGAAAAAGCAATCCATTTACACACATTTTAAAGGAAAAGATGACCTTTTTCTTCATGTGTTACGTGATACAAAAGAAACTGAACTAGCTTCAAAACTTCAATACTTAAGTAAAATTGATTCACAAAATCCTGAAAAAGATTTATACAGGCTACTACAATTGAAAGTCGATCTTTTTCAAAAAAATGAACAATTAAAGTTTTGGCTACGTATGTCATTTTTTCCGCCAGTACATCTTGCAAAAGCAATCGAAAAGTTATACTTTCTTTGAACAAAAACCCCTTGTCCATATTGAACAAGGGGTTTAGATTTTCTCTACTAGGAATCATCTCATATGCCCACTAATCTAAGATTTTGAAGCATCCCAAAAACGATATTTTTATCTCTCGACAGTTACTTATAGGAAGGGATTAGTGAAAAATAATAGTTATCTGGTAATTACACCAAGTTTTTGTTTATACCTCCTTTCTCTACCGTGAAGCTTCCTCTTTCTTCCGCTCCAAAAACGTAATTCTTTCAATCACAACTTCTGTTTTATACACTCTCTTCCCCTGCTCATTATCGTAATTACTCGTGTGAATACGGCCTGTAATCCCAACTAGCGATCCCTTTTGACAATAATCTGATACATTCTCAGCCGATTTTCTCCAAACGACGCAGTAAATGTAGTCTGCTTGCTGCTCTCCTAGGCTATTTCGAAACCCTCTATTTACCGCAACGCATATACGTGCATAAGCAATCCCTTGCTTTGTGTAGTATAGTTATGTGTAGCATCCTAGCTCGTAAGAGCTAGGGTAGCTACTAACCCTTACGGGTCGCGATAGGTAAAGTTTTGACGT